>JADLEA010000554.1 GCA_020846365.1 Bacteroidota bacterium | reverse complement strand
CCCAACGCGACGACGCGGCCTTCTCAATGAGTGCTGATCCCTGCTCCGGCATCAGACCCAGTCGGCCCATGCCGGTGTCCAGTTTCACGTGAACGGTGGCCTTTGTGCCGATTGCACGCGCGACGGATTCGATCTCCTCCAGAAGCGCAGGCGTCACAACAGTCAACGTGAGCCCGGCCTCCAGGGCCGGACGAATGTCTGCACTCCGGGCAGCTTCGAAGACGAGAATGCGTTGGGCAAACCCCGCCTTTCGAAGCTCCAGTCCTTCGTGGACTCGCGCAACGCCGAAATCGCCGATACCCGTCGCATTGGCCTCTGCGGCGAGATGAAGCATGCCGTGCCCATACCCGTTCGCCTTGATGACCGCCATGATGCGAACGGCCGGTCCCACGTACGCCCGGACAGCACTGAGATTATCCCGGAAGGCACGACAATCGACAACAGCACGGGGTGAAGCAGAGGTGTTCTTCTGAGGATTCATGATTTCCAATATCGAGAGGAATTCACTCATTTTCAAGGAATTGCAATTGTTCCTCCTCTTATGTAAGTTCAGCACCAGACAATTCTCCACAATCCCCTCACCCGGAACTGAGTCTGTTCATTTGTGAAGGAGCTTATCATGAGACGTCTCCTCGGCGTGATACTGTTGTGTGCCGCTTTGTGGGTGGCCGCTGAAGCGCAGAAGAAACCGTTCGCCATCGCGGATCTCTACCGTCTGATCGCGGAGGAAGATCCGCGTTTCTCTCCCGATGGAAAACAGATTGCTTTCGTCGCGAGAGAAAGCGACTTGAAAGAAGGGAAGACAAACAACGAAATCTACCTGATCCGCGCCGACGGCACCGAGCTTCGCCGTATGACCAACAACCCCGCTTCGGACACGCATCCCCGCTGGTCGCCTGATGGTTCCACGTTGCTGTTCGTTTCGACACGATCCGACGGGCAACAGACATGGCTCCTCCCGGTGAACGGCGGAGAGCCGCGGCAACTCACATCTTTCTCCCCCGGAACAGGTGACCCGATCTGGTCTCCTGACGGCAAGCACATCGCGTTCTCGAGCGACGTATACCCCGAGTGCGGCGCGGTGGACAGCTGCAACAAGGCCATTGCCTCGCGCGCCGAAGAAGGTCCGTTGCAGGCATATATGGCCGACGGCCTTCTCTACCGCCATTGGACCTCCTTGAAGGAAGGGAAACGCACGCACATCATCACCTATCACCTGGATTCGAAAACATACCGGGATCTCACGCCCGGGGACTATGATGCGCCTGCATTCGCTCTGGGGGGGACCGGCTTTGCCTATGCTCCCGACGGCCGGGAACTTTGCTACGTTTCGAATCGCGACAAGCACGAAGCGGAAAATACCAACAAAGATCTCTGGATCGTTGCCTCTGAAGGCGGGGTCGCACAGAATATCACGGCCGGGAACGCGGCGTTCGACGGCGACCCGGTGTATTCCCCGGATGGCAGATACATCGCGTTTCGCACGCAGTCAATTCCCGGCTACGAGGCCGACCGGTTCCGGCTTGCACTGTTTGACCGACAGACCCGGCAGTCAAGGATCCTGACGGAAACCTTCGACAACTGGGTCAATGACATGCAATGGAGCCCGGACAGCAAGCACCTTTATTTCACCGCGGACGAGAAGGGTCATGTGCCGCTCTACCGGCTGGACATCCGGTCGGGAGCAATTGCACTTGTCATCGATGTGAAGACCATCGATGCTTTTTCGATCTCGCCTGACGGAGCCCGGATAGCGCTTATCCGCCGGTCTGTCGGCGAACCACAAGAGCTCTGGACCTGCGATGTGACCGGAAAGAATCTCCGCCGTCTGACCACGTTCAACAAGGCCGTGGCGGACGAAGTTGACATACGGCCGGCTGAGGAACTGTGGATCCCCTCCCCCACAGGCAAGAGCATCCATACCTTCCTTGTGAAGCCGCACAACTTCCAGCCCGGGAAGAAGTATCCGATCATCCTGAATGTCCACGGCGGGCCGCAGATGCAATGGACAGATTCGTTCCGGGGCGACTGGCAGGTCTACCCGGGATCGGGATATATCGTGGCGTTTCCGAATCCTCACGGTTCCACGGGCTATGGCCAGGAGTTCACGGTGGCGATCTCAGGCGACTGGGGCGGCAAAGTCTATCAGGACCTGATGGCGGTAACGGACTCGCTCGCACGGCTCCCGTACGTGGATGCCGATCGTGTGGGCGCCATGGGCTGGTCGTACGGTGGATACATGATGATGTGGATGGAGGGACACACGGACCGGTTCAAGGCGCTCGCAGCAATGATGGGGGTGTACAATCTGAAAGCCATGCATGGAGGCACGGAAGAGTTGTGGTTCCCCGAATATGATCTTGGCGGCACCCCGTGGGAATCCGAGCTGTACACCACCTGGTCCCCGAACCGGTTCGTGAAGGAGTTCAAAACCCCCTGCCTCGTGATCACGGGCGAACGGGACTACCGGGTGCCATACACGCAGAGCCTGGAGTTCTTCACGGACTTGCAAAGACGCCGGATACCATCGCGGCTGATTGTCTTCAAGAACGACGGGCACTGGCCGAGCGGCGTCGCCTCGATGCCTCTCTACTACAATGCCCACCTGGATTGGTTCCACCGCTACCTCGGAGGCGATCCGGCGCCGTACGACATGACCCGGCTTCTCCGCAACCAGGCGCTCCAGGCAGAGTAGCGTATCATGCGCCTCAGTGTTGTCATCATCGCACGCAATGAAGAATCCACGATGGGCCGGAGTCTGGAGGCCATGGTGCAGGATATCAAAGGCCTTGACGGCGAGATCGTGCTTGTGGATTCCGCCTCCTCGGACCGCACCGTCAGCATCGCAGAATCCTATCCCGTCCGAATCATCCGGCTCGAGCAAAGCCCGCTGCTCTCGCCTGCAGCCGGCAGGTACATCGGCACCCGCATGAGCAAAGGAGAGTTCATCTTCTTTCTCGACGGCGACATGGTTCTCATTCCCGGCTGGCTTGCGAAGGGGTTGGAGGAGATGCGCGATCCGCAGCTCGCCGGAGTCGCCGGACGTCTCTACCATGTGAATCCCGGAGAGGAACCTTCGTTCGACCATCCCGACACGCTTCCGCTGGGGGAGGTGACGACGTTTGGAGGCGCCGCTGTCTACCGGAGGTCGGCGTTGAACGCATGCGGCACGTTCAATCCGTACATCAAAGGAGAAGAAGAGGCGGAACTCGGACACCGGCTACGAAGCGGCGGGTTCAGGCTGAGACGCATCGCGCATCCGATGGCCTACCACATGGACAAAGTGAAGGGCGTCCCTCAGGTGGACCAGAAGGCGAAGTATCACACGGGCACGGGTCAGATTCTGCGGCGGTATCCCGGGACCAGTTTCGCCATGGGTCTCTTGCGCTCAAAGGCAATGCTGCTTCTCCAGGAGCTGGTGGTGCTCGGAATTCCTGTCCTTATTCTGCTCTCCATACTAACAGGATGGTACTGGCTGGCGATCGGACTTTCCGCGCTTG
>JADLEA010000553.1 GCA_020846365.1 Bacteroidota bacterium | reverse complement strand
GCACTGCATCGCCGATTGGCGACACACTGCCCGTCCTGATGGCCCTGCGGGGCGACATCGTTCTCAGGAACGTTCAGGCCAGCCGGACGTTGCCGATCGAGCAGTTCATCAAAGGGTATCGCCAGACAGACTGCCGCGCGGATGAACTCGTCACCTCCTTGCGCATCCCCGGCATTCCGGAAGGCACGCGCGTCCGTTCGTACAAGATCTCCCGCCGTCACGAGATGGATATCTCCACCGTGAGCGCCGGGTTCTCCGTCCATCTGGACGGAGAGGAAAGAGTTGAGGATATAGTGCTTGCCTATGGGGGTATGGCCGCGACGCCTGCGCGCGCCGGGAAGACAGAGGCGTTCCTGCACGGCAAACCGTGGACACGGGAGGTTGTGGAGGAGGGGATGAAAGTGATCGACAGCGAGTTTCAGCCGATGACGGACGAGCGCGGGAGCGGGAACTTCCGAATGGTGGTCGCGCGAAATCTCCTGTTGAAGTTCTGGAGCGAGACCACGAGCGCTCCCGTTGCTGCATGGAACGGGATGGGAGTCCGCGCATGAACCAGAATCTCCATCACGAGAGCGCACGTGGACACGTCACGGGTGAAGCCCGGTACGTGGATGATCTTCCCGAACCTGAGCAGCTGCTCGTGGGGCGTGTCGTGTACAGTTCGCATGCCCATGCGCGAATCCGGTCATTTGACCTGACTGCGGCAAAGGCAATTCCCGGAGTCGCCGCCGTGCTTTCGGCAAAGGACATCCCCGGACGGAATCAGATGGGTCCGGTGATCAAAGATGAGCCGGTTCTTGCAACTGAGGTAGTACATTCTGTCGGTCAGGCGCTCTTTCTTATTGCTGCAGAAACGGATGAACAGTGTCGGGAAGCAGAACGGCAGATCCGTGTTGCGTACGAACCCCTTGAAGCGATTCTCACCCTGCCTGAGGCGATGGCGAGGAACGCTCTGCTGGGCCCCCCGCGGAAGATCGAAAGGGGAGATGCCGTATCGGCGATCCGGAATGCGCCATTGAACCTGCGCGGGGAGCTGGAAACCGGCGCCCAGGAACACTGGTACCTCGAGACACAGGCATGTCTCTGTGTGCCCGACGAATCGGACAGGATGCGTGTGTTCAGTTCGACGCAGCATCCCTCCGAGACCCAGACGCTTGTGGCCGAAGTCCTCGGGTGGCCGCGAAACGCCGTGACGGTCGACGTGAGGCGATTGGGGGGTGCATTCGGCGGCAAAGAAACGCAGGCCAACCACACGGCGTGTTGGACAGCACTGCTCAGCCATGCGACGGGACGCCCGGTAAAGATCCGGCTTTTCCGGGATGACGACATGATCATGACCGGCAAGCGCCACCGGTTTCTCATCAGGTACGAAGCCGGGTTCGATCGCGAAGGGATGCTTCACGGTATGGCGCTGGAGCTGCACAGCGACGGGGGGGCCGCGACAGACCTCTCCTTTGCCATTCTCGAACGCGCGATGCTGCACGTGGACAATAGCTACTTCGTTCCCGCATGTTCTGTGACAGGGTATGTCTGGAAGACGAACCTTCCGTCCAACACCGCATTTCGCGGCTTCGGCGGGCCGCAGGGAATGGCAGCAATCGAAACGATCATGGACAGGATTGCCCGCACGCTGCAGCAGGATCCCGCCGAGATTCGCCGCCGGAATTTCTACGGTTCCTCAGAGCGCAACACCACACACTACGGTCAGAGAGTAGAGAACAACCGGCTTCAACTCATCTTCGACCGGATCACTGCCTCTTCCGACTATTTCCGGCGCCGGCGGGATATTCAGGAATTCAATGCCCAACACGAGTTTGAAAAGCGCGGCATCGCACTCACACCGGTCAAGTTCGGCATCTCGTTTACCACGACCCATTTGAACCAGGCAGCCGCGCTCGTCAACATCTATACCGACGGGACCGTGCTGGTCCACCACGGTGGGGTGGAGATGGGACAGGGTCTCCAG
Organism: Bacteroidota bacterium; assembly: GCA_020846365.1. Classification (GTDB taxonomy): domain Bacteria; phylum Bacteroidota; class Ignavibacteria; order UBA10030; family UBA6906; genus JAGDMK01. The sequence goes on along the minus strand of JADLEA010000553.1, from coordinate 3,362 downwards.
ACCAAGATTCAGGGCATCGCCGCCGTCGAGCTTGGTATCGATCCGGCGTGCGTGCGGACGGGGGACACGAGCACGGGAACGATTCCCAACACCTCGGCGACCGCGGCCTCATCAGGAGCGGACATGAACGGGATGGCGGTGAAGCGAGCGGTGGACGCGCTCAAATCGCGCATGGCCGACGGCATCGCCCGGCACTTCTCCTGCCTCAACCTGGGCGACCCTTCCGCACCTGAAGACATCCGGTTTTCCGATGGATGCGTCACGGACGCAAAGCATCCAGACAGATCTCTCTCGTTTAAAGAATGTGCGCAGGTCCTCCACCTGCAGCGAATCAGTCTGAGCGCCGAAGGGTACTACAGCACGCCGGAAATCGGGTGGGACCGGCAGAAAGGCCGCGGACGTCCTTTTCTCTACTATGCCTTTGGCATGGCTGTCAGCGAAGTCCTTGTGGATCTTCTGACGGGCGACCACACGATCCTCCGGGCAGACATCCTGCACGACGCGGGGGATTCTTTGAATCCCGGCATCGACATCGGACAGGTTGAAGGGGGATTCCTGCAGGGGATTGGATGGTGTACGATGGAGCAGATCGCGTGGGATGAGCAGGGCCGCCTGCTGACTCACTCGCCCGATACATACAAGATCCCGACCGCCGGTGACGTTCCCGCCGACTTCCGCGTGGAGCTCCTTTCCGGTGTGCCTAATCCGGACACCATTCACAGGAGCAAGGCCGTCGGCGAGCCCCCTTTCATGCTGGCGTTTTCCGTCTGGCTGGCCATCAAGGACGCGCTCTCTGCCACAGCACAGCACAGGGTAGAGCCGGAATTCTCCCTCCCCGCCACCCGGGAGCGGATACTCCTGGCGGCAGAGAGTCTTCGGACGCTGCATGCCCGGCCGGTTATGGTGTGACCGTCTTTCGTTTTCGTGCACGTAACAAAGGAGTCCATGAAGACTATAACAGATGCTGCAGAAACCATTCGGGAAGCCGGTGTTGTAGGCGCAGGCGGGGCAGGGTTCCCCGCGCACGTGAAGGCCGCAGCGAAAGTCGATACGATAATCGCGAACGGCGCGGAATGCGAACCGTTGATCCACAAGGACTACGAGGTAATGGTCCGGCATGCGGCGGAGGTCGTCAAAGGGGTGCGGCTCTTGATGCGCGCAACGGGAGCACCGCGTGGTATCATCGGCATCAAGGAGAAGAATGCGGCGGCTGTGGAAGCGGTCACGAGAGCCCTCGACGGGAAGGATGTGTCGCTGCACCTGCTCGGGGATTTCTATCCCTCCGGTGACGAGTACATCCTGGTCTACGAAGCCACCGGGCGCCTTATCCCTCCGCAAGGGATACCCCTGGATGTGGGGGTCGTCGTGAACAACGTCGAGACCCTGTACAATATCGCGCGCGCCGCCGATGGTGCGCCGGTGACACACAAGTGGATTACCGTGGCAGGGGCTGTTCGAACCCCCGTGACCTTCCGGGCTCCGCTTGGCATGTCGTTCCAGGATGCGCTGGCGGTTGCCGGCGGTCCGGCTGTTCCCGAATTCGGCGTCTTCGTCGGGGGAATCATGATGGGGTCGCTCGAGTTCGACATGACGAAGGTCGTGACGAAGACCACGGCCGGATTGATCGCCCTGCCCGTGAGCCACCAGTTGATTGTGAGGAAACGACAGCCGGCGAAAGCCCAGCATCGGATCGGGAAATCGGCGTGCGATCAGTGCACGTTTTGCACGGAACTTTGTCCGCGCTATCTCCTGGGATACGACGTCCAGCCGCACAAAGTCATGCGCAGTCTCGGATTCACGAAAACGGGTGAGGCATTCTGGAATCAGTATGCTGCCCTCTGTTGCGCCTGCGGTCTGTGTACGCTCTATGCCTGCCCGGAAAGTCTCTTTCCCAAGGAGGCATGCGACAAGGGGAAAGCGGACATGAAGGAGCATGGGGAGAAGTGGGAAGGGAAGCGAGAAGTGAAACCGCATGCGATGTATGAAGGACGACGGACGCCGCTGAAGCAGCTGATGAAGAAACTCGGGGTGAGCGCCTACGATCATCCTTCGGCGTTCAAGGAGAGCATTCCGGCCCCGCGCCGCGTCACGCTGCCGCTTGCGCAGCACATCGGGACTCCCGCATCGGCGCTCGTGAAAGCGGGGCAGCGGGTCGAGGAGGGAACGTGCGTTGCCGACATTCCGGGAGGAAAACTCGGCGCGCGTATTCATGCCAGCATCAGCGGCATCGTCCGCACCGTCGATACAGCAATCGTCATCGAACAAGGATAACGTATGGAAAAGAACTCAATCGGCCTCATCGAACTTTCCAGCATCGCAGCGGGGTTTCTCGTGGCGGATGCCATGCTCAAAGCCGCCGAGGTGGAAATCCTGCTCTCGCGCACCATCTGTTCCGGGAAGTACATGGTGCTCGTGGGTGGCGATGTCGCGGCAGTGACTTCCGCAGTGGAGGCCGGCACAACCATCGGCGAAGGATCGGTGATCGACACGTTCATCATTCCGAACGTTCATCCTTCGATCTTTCCGGCTCTCGGCGGGACGGCGAAAGTGACGACGCTTGAGGCGCTGGGCATTATCGAGTCGTTCTCCGTCGACTCCATGATCGAGGCCGCCGACGCAGCGGCCAAGGCCGCCCATGTGCAACTGGTGGAACTCCGGCTGGCAATGGCGCTCGGAGGGAAGGCATTTGTGACCCTCACCGGCGATGTCGCGGCAGCACAGGCGGCCGTGGATGCGGGAGCGGCAGTGGTTGCTTCAAAGGGATTGCTGGTCAACAAGGTCGTTATCCCCGCACCTCGTCGTGAACTGCTCTCGGAGATTGTGTGATCTCACGAACAGTGCGTGACACGGCGCGCTCCCTCCTGGGAATACGAATCGCTCCGCTGGTTCTTCTCGCACTCTGGCTCCCGTCCCTGATTTCCTGCGGGAGCACAGCGTCGCCTGTCGTGCGCGGCTCTGAGAGTATCTCAGCTGGCAGAGCCGGGATTCACCTCAACTACCTGGCTTCCGATCTCCTCCTCGGGCGCAACACTCCCAGCGCCGGCCTGGACAGTGCCGCCGCATATATCGCCCGCGTCTTCAAGGTTGCCGGACTTCAGCCCGTCAACGGATCCTACTTCCAGGAAATCCTGCTGCATACGGTGGCCCTGGGAGACACCAACGCGCTTGAGCTACGCACACCCGGCCGGATCGAGCGGTTTGCGATCAAAGACGATTTCGTGCCTTTCGACATGACCGCCGACCGGAGCGTTTCGGGCGATCTGGTCTTCGCAGGATACGGCATCGTGGCGCCGGAATACGGATATGACGATTATGCCGGTCTGGATGTGACCGGAAAGATCGTCGTGGTTCTCCGCCATGAG
>JADLEA010000552.1 GCA_020846365.1 Bacteroidota bacterium | reverse complement strand
CGGCGTCTTCCGTTAGTGATGGATACATGGGGAGTCGTAACAGGCGTCCGCTGACGGATTCCGTGACAGGAAAGTCCCCTTCAGAATAGCCTATACGTAGCCCCACGGGTGAAAGATGCAGCGGAAGGTAATGAAACGTCGTCCCGATACCTCTCTCCCTGAAAAAGGAGAGCGCCTGGTTACGCCTGGCTTCGTTCTCCAGCAGGACGAAGAATATATGGTAGTTGGACATGACGTAGGCCGGGATATGCGGAAGCGACAGAACACCCCGCTCCGCTAGGCCGGAGAATGCATCCATATACCGGTCGTGGATCGCTTTGCGCTTCCGCAGGATGACTCCCTGCTTCTTCAGCTGGCTCACCAGCAGGGCCGCCATGGAGTCGGAGGGGAGAAAACTGCTGCCGGTGTCAACCCAGGTGTATTTGTCGACCAGGCCGAGCAGAAACTGCTTGCGGTTGGTTCCCTTTTCCCTGATGATCTCCGCTCTTTGCATCAACCGGTCATCATTCGTGGCAAACGCACCGCCTTCTCCGGTTGAGATATTCTTGGTCTCATGGAAGCTGAAGCATCCCATATGGCCCGTGGTCCCTGCCGGGCGGCCGCGATAGTTGGCTCCCACGCCCTGCGCCGCATCTTCGACTACCGCTATGCCTCTAGCGGCGGCCAGGGACATAATTGCATCCAGGTCCGGGGAGACGCCGGCGTAGACGATCGGCATGATCGCCCGTGTCCGGGCTGTGCGGCGCTTCTCCACCTCCGGGGCTTCGAGCGTCAGGGTGTCGGGCGAAATATCGGCAAACACGAGCCGCGCCCGCTGGCGCAGAATCGCATTGGTGCTGGAGACAAACGTGAAGCTCGGCACGATGACCTCATCCTCCGGCTGGAGATCCAGGGTCATCATGGCCAGCTCAAGCGCGTGCGTGCAGGATGTGGTCAGAAGGACGTGCTTGACTTTCAACTGGGACCTAAGGAGCCCGGTGGCCTCGTGGGTCGCAGGTCCGTCACCCACGAGCCGGCCTGACTGAACCGCTCCCGCCACCGCACGGGCGTCTTCCTCATCGTAGAACGGTACATGGAACGGGATCTTCATCTCAGGCATGCTTGTGCACCCGGTTGTACACGCGTTCTACGTTCTCGGCCATTGCGCGCGCATGGAATTGACGCTGAAAGAGCTCCGCAGAGGCGATCCCCATGGCTTTGCGCCCTGCGGGATCGTGGATGACACGCAGGAGTGCATCCGCCAGAAGATCCGGACGTTCCGGCTTCACCAGATGGCCGGTCTTCCCTTCCTCCACCATCATGGCTATCCCGCCCACATTCGTGCAGATCACCGGAAGGCCCGCAGCAAGAGCCCGGAGAATGGCGATCGGGAACATCTCTGCGGCCAACTCCACCGATGAGTGGGTGTAGATATCGAACGCCGGATACCATTCCTCCAGGTGGTCCTGGAATCCCAGAAAGCGCACCACGTTTTCGATGCCCAGCAATCGTGCTTGCTCCTGCAACACGCTGAGGAGCTCCCCATCGCCTAGGATAGGAAAGAGCACGCGAGGTTCTTTGTGTGCCACGAGCGCGATGGATTCCAGAAGATACTGGTGCCCTTTGAATGGAACAAGGCGTGCGACGTTGCCGATGACGATCACGTCTTCGTCCACTCCGAGGCGGAGCCGCGTGCGGGCGCGCATGTCCGCACGGTATGAAGGCGGATCGTCTTCGATGCCGATCGGAACAGTGGTAATGCGCTCTTCGGGAATATGGTCCTCGCGGATCAGCACGCTGCGGCCTGCATCCGCATCCGTGATGAAATGCGCCGTCCCGTACCTGTTGCGAAGCCAGTGCGTAAGGTTGTGCTGAATGGAGTGCGTGCTGTGAACGCCCGCCACGTGCCGCGTGCCCGTCCAGGCCGCCGCGATCGCAGCACAGGTCCGGTCGTAGTTGGCGTTGCTGTGAACAACGTGGATGCCGAGCGCACGAAGATGCTTCCGGAGTTCCCGGGCGACGGCAAAAACACGGTCCATCCCAGTGTAGGAAACCGGTATTGTGGGGAGTCCGGCCGCTTCACACTTCTGCAGCAACAGGTGGCCGGGCAAAGCGGAAACCCAGACGGCATGACCGCGTTCCCGGAGATATTTCCCCAGGATGAGGACGTAGTCTTCTCCCCCCGCGAAGATGTCGGTGGCATTTGTCAGGAGAATATTCACCGGCCGGATCTCACGCGTTGTCGTAGACCTTGCCGACGCCGAACCGGCTCGCAGCCCAGAGCGCAAGGTTCGCGCTGATGGCTGCTATGGCTCGTTTCTCGTCTTCCTCCCTGATCACAAGGTCATACGTCTCGGCAATGAACTTCAGATTCCAGAGGATGCGCCCGACCTGCTCCCGACGCACGGACCCGTGCCAGTACGAAACCTGACTCCGCAGCATGGAATCGTGACGGCGGAGGAACTCCCCCATGGTCATCACCTTCTCGCTCAATGGCGTTCGGGGAGTGCAGATGGTCGTAATGTCGTTAAAATACT
>JADLEA010000551.1 GCA_020846365.1 Bacteroidota bacterium | reverse complement strand
GTACTCTCTCCGCGTCTGCTGTCGCTCTGTTTCTGGATAGCGCAATACTACATAGCCCCGTTGGGCGATGTGATCCGGGCAGCCGTGCCGCAGGGGTTCGGACAGACGAGCAAGCGCAGAGTCCGGGCTGCGGTGGAGCCAGGCGATCCGCGGATAGAGGAGCTTCGGAAACGCTCGCCCAAGAGATCGCGCATACTGGATTTTCTCCTTGCTCACGGTACCCTTTCCGCCGCCGATCTGCAGAAGTACGCCGGGATGAAGACCATCCACGCGGCTCTGAATGAACTGGAAGAGGAGGGATTGGTCATCACGGAGGAGGTCCTCCCGCGTCCGAAGGCGAGCGCCAGGATGCGGGATTTCGTGGAGGTCTCCCGGGCGGACGCCACCGCCATCCGGAATGCCATCCAGATGCTCCCTCCACGGAGGGTGAAGGTCCGGCAATTCCTCGCTACCCTCCTTTCCCTGAAGGAACGGAACGCGCAGGATGCGGACCTGTTGGACCTGTTGAAACGCTCCGGCGCTTCGACGTCGGGCATCAGGCCCTTCCGGGAGAGCGGATTGGTGCCGGTCACCAGGCGAGCCGTGACGCGACAGCAGGATTACGGCGTGGAAGAGCAGACTCTTCGCATTGTTCTGAACGATGCGCAACGCCGCGTGCGTGATCGTCTGGTAGCGGCCATCGACGACGGCGAGCGGCACACATTCCTCCTGCATGGCGTCACCGGTAGCGGAAAGACCCAGGTGTACATTGAAGCCATACGTCATTGCCTTGAGAAGGGCAAGACCGCGATCGGTCTCGTTCCCGAGATCTCCCTCACGCCGCAAATCGTGCGGCGGTTCAAGAGTCATTTTGGTGATCGCGTGCTCGTCGTGCACAGCCGTATGTCGGCCGGGGAGCGGTTTGACGTCTGGCGCCTTGCGCTTTCAGGACAATGCCGTGTGGTCATCGGCCCCCGGTCTGCGGTGTTCACGCCGCTTGAGAGTGTCGGGCTCATCGTCGTCGACGAGGAGCACGAGGCATCATACAAGCAATACGACTCTGTTCCGCGGTATCACGCCCGCGATGTAGCCATCATGCGGGGACACGATGCCCGTGCCGTTGTCGTGCTTGGTTCCGCGACGCCATCCATGGAATCCTACGCCAATGCGCAATCGGGAAAGTTCGAGCTGCTTACGTTGCCCGAGCGGATCGACAACGCACTCCTCCCAGAAGTGCGCATTGTGGACATGACGAAGGAGAGAAAGGAAGTCTACGCGTCCACGCGGGATGCGCTGCCGGAGAATGAGCGGGGCAAACTCAGGGAATTCCGCCATCCTTCTCTGTCGCGATTGCTTCGGGAGAAAATCGCCGACCGACTGGACCGCCGCGAAGGCATCATCCTGTTGCAGAACCGGCGAGGGTTCGCTCCGTTTGTAGAGTGCCGGGATTGCGGATACGTCGAGATGTGCGACAACTGCCATGTCTCCCTGACGTATCATCTCACGAAGAAGCATCTCCGGTGCCACTATTGCGGGCTTGTGCGGCGCCCGGCACTTCTGTGCCCCCAGTGCGGCGGCACGGAACTCCGCATGCATGGGATCGGGACACAGAAGGTCGAGGAAGAGCTGGCATCGGTCTTCCCCGCTGCCCGTGTGCTTCGCATGGACCTGGACACGACTTCCCGCCGCGGGGCGCATGACCGGATCCTTCGCCAGTTCGGGACGCGCGCGGCCGATATCCTGCTTGGAACGCAAATGGTCGCCAAAGGTTTGGATTTTCCGCATGTCACGCTCGTCGGAGTTATCAGTGCGGACACCCAGATGCTGCTTCCCGATTTCCGGTCGTCTGAACGAACGTTCCAGCTGCTCACGCAGGTGGCAGGCCGGGCGGGACGGAGTCAGCTCAAAGGGGAGGTCATCATACAAACTGCCCAGCCCGGCCATCGCACCCTCGTGCACGTCCTCGACCATGACTATGAGACATACTTCCGGGATGAGCTGGCGGAGCGAGAGGAGGTGAACTTTCCCCCGTTTTCGCGGCTGGTGCTGGTCGAGACACGCGGCGAGGACGAGGAGGAGGTGCGGAAGCTGGCGGAACGATTGGGCGCGGCGTTGAAACAGGATGCTCCTCCATATGCCCTGCTCGGGCCTGCACCGGCGGTGATCGGCAAAATCAACCGGCAATACCGATGGCACATCGTCCTGAAGACCGCGAAGGGGGCTGATCCCTCCGGAGCTCTGACGCATGCCCGTATCCACCACGCCACAGAAGCGGTGAAAGGACGAGCCAAGAAGACGCAGGTGATCGTGGATGTGGACCCGGTAGGGATCATGTAAATCCCCCTCATCTTCAACCTCATCCCCGCTCCCTACCCGGCAAATACCGGCCCGGAACGGAACCGCAAAGGCCACCAAGGCGTTTGAGAGATAAATGCCCGTTTGCCTAATGCCCACTTTGCTCTCGACCCTGATGGCCATAGCCGCGATCATGACAACGGAACTCTCGTCGCACCGCGTTGAGAGCGCCTCTCCGGTTACGTCGGTAACGCTGAGCACTCCGGCGAGCGACCTCTCCGGGCCTTTCGACGCGGTCATTCATCTCACCCTTTCTCCCGAGTGGTATCTCTATTGGACCAACCCCGGCGACGCAGGGATGTCGCTGGCAGCCAAATGGCATTTGCCGGAGGGCTTTCAAGCAGGTGATCTGCGGTTCCCCACCCCCGAAAAGATCGTGCATGAAGGGATCGTGGCGTTCGGATACTACAACGATCTGATCATCCTCTGCACACTCACTCCACCGGTTGGGTATCGCGGCGGGCGTCACGATACCATCCGCGTGGACCTGGATTGGCTCGTGTGCAGCCAGAGTTGCATCCCGGGCAAGGCCTCGCTTGCACTGGCTCTGGACGATACTCCTGCCAGCCGCGGCGCAGCGAAGGAACTCGCAGACCGGTTCTCGCGTCAAGCGCCGGGCACCCTTGCCGACCTCGGCATCATAGCAGGAACGGCGCATGCCACACGCACAGATTCCGGTCTGATTATTCACGTGCCTTTGACGAAGACCGTGGATGATTTCTACCCCGAAATGATCCACGATTCCGTCATCGACCACAAACGGATAACGATTGGAGAACACGGCATCACCATTCCCGCAACTCCCTATGAGGCCTCCACGATTGTGAAGTCGATCAGCGGCCTTGCCATTGTCAAGGGAAAGGGATATCGCCTGCAGACACGAGTTGAGTATCAGTAACACCATTGTACCAGTTCACATGCTTCAATCATTCACAGGAGGGCAGGTTATGGCTTTTCGGAGGGCATCTTTCGCAGGAGGACTTATCACCATGCTTGCACTATCAGTACTATCGGCATCAGCCGGAAGTCCGCTTCCGACGACAGCGGAGGTTGGGAAGCCGGCACCCGCTTTCTCGCTCAAGGACATTGCCGGAAAGACGCTCCAGCTTCAGGACTTCAAAGGGAAGGTGGTCGTCCTGGAATGGACCAATCCCAATTGTCCGTACGTCCAGAGAGTGTATCGCGACGGCATCATGACTGCCGTCCAGAAGGCGGCCGTCGAGAAAGGGGTGGTATGGCTCACGATCAATTCCACGAACACCGGTCACAACGACTTCGAGACTCCTGAGGCGTTGAAAGAAACCTACTCCTCATGGAAGGCCGGTTTCTCGTCGTTGCTCATGGATTCCGACGGGAAGGTGGGGAAGCAGTTTGATGCAAAGACCACGCCGCACATGTACATCATCGACAAAGAGGGGAAGCTCGTGTACAACGGCGCGATTGATGACGATCCGCGGGGTGGAAAGGATCAGAAGGAGAACTATGTGAAGGCGGCTCTGGATGCGCTTCTCGCCGGGAAGGCGGTGGCGAAGTCCACTACCCAGCCCTACGGATGCAGCGTGAAGTACTAACACCGCGCCAGCCAGTCCCTGCGAGACGGAGTGCAGAGTACTTGCGCTACCGTGCGTGTCTCGCAGGGGCTCTCCTGGCGGAATGCACAAGCCGGAACCCTTTGCCGTGCACGTTCACAATCTGTATCGACGGATCGGCAGCGAGCCGCTTCCGGAGTTTGGAGATAAACACGTCCATGCTCCGGCCTGCAAAGAACGAATCTGTCCCCCATATGCGCCGCAG
>JADLEA010000550.1 GCA_020846365.1 Bacteroidota bacterium | reverse complement strand
TTCAGGAATTCCCCGCTGAACTTGGGGGCGATGGTGCGGATGGGGATTCCTTCCTGTGCAATGGCCGCAAGGATGAAGAGGAGTTCGGTCGGCGACTGCGGGGCAAGCGCTTCGTCCATCGAAATCTCGGTGACGAACGGGGTGTCCCCCTTCTGTTTGCAGATGTGGCGATAGATCTTCCCCGCCTCCTTGACCGGGAGGAGGTATTTCCGGGAAATCTCTGCGAGCTCCTTCTCGCCCACCTGGATCGGGGCGCGGAGTCCGGGGATCTCCACGCGCCCCAGCAGCGGCCTGACCGCATCCAGAAATGCGGCTTCGTCCGGACCGGATGCTTTCCCGCCGATGTAGTCCGCGACGTCGATGGTGAAGAAGTCGGCATACGCGGCGAACAGGTCAACGGTCTTCAGGCCGATGTGGTCGGCATCCATGAAGTAGGGGTCGCGCCATCCGGACTCCATGACGGCCATGTCGATGATTTCGCGGGTCTGTTTCGGGTTGGTGCCGATGATGGAATGTTCACGGAAGGACTTGTTCCAGACGGGCGTCACGAAGACGCCGTTCTCGTTGGCAATCTCCAGGGCGCGAAGCTGGGCTCTGGCTTCGTGGCCGAACCGGTCGCCGATGCCGATGGAGTATTTGCCTAAGTCGCCGCGACTTTTTTGAGAGTTCATGGAGGTGTTGGAAGTGAACGGGAGCCACCGGAGAATATATCGTTTACTTTATCGGTGACTTTACGGTTAACCTAAAATACCGTTCAAAATGTGAAATGTCAAGCAAAAAATAGCGAATGGCGCCGCGGGCGACGTGCACCGCCGGCCCCCGCTACCTCGTGGGATTCCACCCGTCATACCCTCCCAGAACTTTCTCTATCGTGTACCTCCCCGCCTCCTCCGCCGTCAGCTGGCGCGACCAACCTACCCGCTCCGTCATCCCCCCGCCCGGACCGGTGCTTCCGTACTCAACATACCGGGCTGTCTTCTCCGCCTCCGGCTTGCTCCAGTTGTGCCACCCCTCCGGCACAATGTGCCCCCCCATCTCACATCCGATGAATGCTGTGGCAGCATACAACCTCCACGGCCGCCCCAGATACACCTTTCTGTGAGACGAATCCGCAACAAGACGGCAATGCAAAAACACAAACCCGAACTCCCGCGCCTGCACAGTGGATGCCGCCGTGATGTACGAATTCTTCTTGCTCAGTATTGTGCACTTCCGGAAAAGCGCGGTGGCCGGACCGAAGATGAAGTCCGTGGTCCCCTCGATGGTGCAACTGTCAAAGTACTGCCGGCTGGTCTCCCCCGCCGCAAGCAACGTATCCTGGTTTCCCAGAAACCGGCAGTTCCTGAAGACACACCGGTCGCCGTCCACATGCATCGCCACCGCCTGCCCGACCTGCCCGGCTGTGTTCTCGAATGTGATGTTCTCGAACGAAATGTCCGTTCCGGATACCATGCATGTGAACGATCTGAATGTCCCCATCTTCTTTCCTTCCGCATCCAGCTTTCCCGCATGGTCGTCATAGGTGATGACGGTCGTTTCCACATCTTCCCCCACCAACGTAATCCGCCGCTTCCATCCGGGGATCACCAGCTTCTCGCGGTATCTGCCGCTCTTGATGAAAATGCGGTAGTCCCGTTCGGAATAGTCGCGGCAAGCATTGACCGCCTCCTGTATCGTCCTGAACATCCCCGTCCCGTCTGCGGCAACTACAAAGTCATACCCCCGCAAAGGGCTCTTCGCTCCGGATGCCGCACCAACTGTGTCACTCGATCCGAGATGCAGTGCGCGGAACCCCGCCTCAAGTTCCGTGCTCCGCTTTGCAGCCATGGGCGTGAACTGATGGGCCGAGGCGGGATCCACATAGAACATCTTGGGAGAACGAATCAGGGAGACCGCCGCGTACGTGCCTCCCGGCGGACAGACCCTGTCGTTGAACCCCTGCGCGATGAAGACCGGCGCGGTGACGAAACGGGCGAAGTTGCAGTTGTCGTAGTACGCACTCGTGCGAATGGCATCGGGCAGAAGCTCCGGCCGTTCCACGACATCCAGCACGCGCGGCCAACCCGGCTGCCTCCCCGGCTCCCGGATCCCGGCCGTGTGATCGCAGAAAACCGGATACTTGATGTTGAGATACGAAATCCGCCTGTCAAGTCCGCCCAGCGCCAGCGACAGGCCGCCACCCTGGCTCCCGCCCGTCACAACCACCCTGCTCATGTCCGCGTTTGGCTCTTCGCATGCAATGTCCAGCGTGCGCCAGAGCCCCAGGATGACACTGTTGTAATAGTACCGCTCCCGGTCATGGTTGTCCCACTTGTCGTATCTCTCCTTCTTGCCGTTGATGAGCCGGTAATACCGCGGAATCACTTCCTCATACCAGGCGGTGGACTGATTGATCGGGAAATCATGGATGCTCACCTCCACGCAGATCGTTCCCGGTTTCGTGGTCAGCGGGACATGCCGCTTGTATATGCCGGCCCCGGGAATCCGGAACTGAATTTGATACTTGCCGGGCACTTTGGGCTGTGTCATCAAGAAGTAAAATCGCTTGTTGTCCACGTTCCGGAAATCGATGTACTCATACCTGAATGCCTCATCCGGACCGTCGAACTCCACGCGGTGCAGGTCGCGCGGGGTCGCGTCCAGCCGCAGCTTCTGCCCCATCCAGAACTCCATGAAATCATCCGGCTGGGTCTGGGTGGGCTGTATCCGCTCCGGCTCGACCCCGATGGTCACGAGGTCGGTCTTCTCCCCCCCGCTGTGCGGGACCGTGACGTACATACGGTAGAACCCCGGTCTGTCACCTTTCATCCTCTGCACGGCCTTCCCGCCGCGTACGATGAGCGTGTCTTCGCTCAAGGTTTTCGAGTCTTCGTCCGTGATGCGGTAACTGCACTTCCCTTCGTACGGATTTCCATCCACACCTTGCACCTGCATCGTGATCGTCGCATCTTCGCCCACCTTGTACACTGCGCTCTCACGGTCGCATGTGAGCGTCAGACGCGGCATGGGTCCGGCCGGCAGCGGTGCGGGCGTACCTTCGCTCGTGTACTCGACTGCCATTCGCGCGGCGGCGGCAGAGTCGATCCGCAAGCGTCCGGCGTCCGTCTGCGCGGTGGCCGGAGAGGCCAGGCCTACTACCGCACAGGTCAGCACAAATGCGGCGCCCCGGCTCCATGCCGGGACCAGAGGTTTCATACAAAACATGTTCCTGCTCCTATTCATGTCCTCCTCGTGATCTTCTCCGGCCCGTGACACGTCTCCGTTCTGTAATGCTGCATATTCATTCCTTGCGCCCATCGTCCTGCCCGGCCCGCGATATCCGGAACCAGTCCACATCCGCATACCACCCCGGCCTCGCCTTCCCAGATGCAACGCAGTACATTCCCACTTTCGCTCCCACCCATATCCCCTCTTTCGCCACAAATGCTTTTCCGAGCGATCGGAACTCCCTCCCGTCCGTGCTGTAGGCAAACCTGCACAGGACCTTCGGCACCACTTCGCCCGGATTCTCAGGCCATACTTCCACCCTGAACTGAATCTGCTGGGAATCCACATCCGCCGAATCGACAAGTATCTCTGCACTGCCAGTATTGGCTTTCCGGCAGACAATCTGGGACACCAGATGCCGGTTTCCTCTTTTCTCAATCTGGATCGCCGCATAATCCAGACCGAACACTACGAGTCCCGCGCAGCCTCCGTCGGCCAGCGCAGGGAGTCTCTCTCCGACTAGCTGCGGAGGCTTCCCTTCCGCTGACCCCGGGGGCTTCTGATCCGCCGCCTCCGGTGGCTTCTCTTCGGCCGTGATCGGGGGCAAAGAGAGCGACAGTGTAGCGCAGAATGAAGGCGCCGGGAATTTCTGGAGAAGCAGCCCGGGCACTTCCCACAAATTCTTCCGCCCCCTGGTCTGATCCTGCGCGTACAACCTCAGCCACCCTTTTCGCGCGTCCAACGATATCCACTCCGCGCGCGGGTTTGCCTCCCACTGCCACTGGAGTGCAAGTGTGTCCGAACCGAACTCATCGCTCGTCTGCGGCTCCTGACGCGCATGCGTCTTCCCCACGTCCGGCTTCGCAAACCTGCTGACCGGCTCCCCGATCCCGTTGCCGTCATAGTCCACCCCGATCACGGGCCAGTCGTTTTCCCAGCGCATGGGTTGAAGGTGCACGACGCGCCCATATGCGTAGCGATCCTGGAAGTGGAGAAACCAGTCCTGCCCGCCAGGCGTATCCACCCACGCTCCCTGGTGCGGACCGTTAACGCGGGTGGTTCCTTGCTCAAGGATCTTTCTGGCCTCGTACGGGCCGAAGATGTTCCTGGAGCGCAGCACGGTTTGCCAGCCGGGCTTCACTCCGCCGGCCGGCGCGAAGATATAATAGTACCCGTTCCGCTTGTACAGCTTCGGCCCCTCGATGGTCGGATGCTCCTGGTGTCCGACGAACACGACGATGCCGTCGTCCAGGATCTCCGTCCCTTCCGCGTTCATCCGGTTGATGGCCAGTATGCTCTTCACCCCCACCCTGCTGTTGGCCCAGGCGTGGACCATGTATGCATTCCCGTCTTCGTCCCAGTACGGGCATGTGTCGATCCAGCCGGTGACTTTCCGGATCAGTCTCAACGGTGTCCACGGTCCTTCAGGGTGCTTCGCCTTTGTCAGGAACACGCCGCGGTCCGGGTCGCCGAAGTAGATGACGTACTCGCCGTTGTGATATCTGATGGCGGGAGCCCATATCCCCATACCGCGTTGGGGAAGATCGAATGCCGGGTCAGGATACGACGGCACGGCATGCCCCACGATCCGCCAGTTGACGAGGTCTCTGGAATGGAGAACCGGGAGTCCGGGAAAGTGAGAGAAGCTGGAGGAGACGAGATAATAGTCATGCCCGACCCGGATCACGTCGGGATCGGAGTAGTCGGCGTAGAGGACAGGATTGGTGTATGTGCCGTCCCCATTGTCCGGGCTCCAAACGGATCTCTCGAGGGAGTAGGGAAGCGTTTCTCCAGTCTGCGCCGGGCTCTGAGGCGGAGGGATCTGCGCTTCCTTGCTCTGCCCTAGCGTGCTCGCCATTGCTGAGCCATGCAGTTGAGCGCCGGGCAGTGCCGGGCCCAGCCGCTGCGAACTCTCCTTTGCCGTAGCATGCTGCAGGGCGCTCTGCAATGCCGTCCTCTGCTGCCCCTTCCTTTGTTGCACTGCGCATTGCAGGGGCCTGTCCGCGCCCAGTAACAGAAGAACTCCAGCTGCTGCAATTGCCGCACGGATCGCGGTCAGACGGCCGTTGTGCCTTAAGGACATGCTCTCCTACTCCGGTTCACCGCAACGGGACTTCCAGAGAACAGGCGACGGGCGCCGTCGCAAAGCGTTCCGCGCCATCTCGAAACGCCCCGCACATGCGCCCGCCCCCGAATCTTGTCACTCACTGACCCTACTTCACAAGTGTCATGCACTTCTGGAATACGTTGCCGCCTGCGTTCAACCGGTAGACATACGTGCCCGAGCTGAGCCGCGAAGCATCAAAGGGAACCGAATACATGCCGGGTGTCTGTTGCTCGTTCACCAGCGTCGCCAGGTTTCTGCCGAGCAGGTCGAAGACCTCCAGCCGCACCTGAGAGGTGCGCGAGACAGCGTAGCTGATCGTTGTGGTTGGATTGAACGGATTGGGATAGTTCTGATGAAGGACGAACGTTTCCGGCGCGGTTCCGGCCCTGTCCCCCACATCCACCGTGGAGATGGTCGTTCCCTTGATCTCGACAAGCTGTGTGTAGATGTATTTCGAGTTGGATGATGCGCCGCCGTAGAAGGGATAGATGCGCAGATAGAACCGCTTTCCGCTTTCCACGGTTGTGTTCGGGGCCCAGCCGTACCGGGTGCACCCGACGTTCGAGCCGTGAGGCAGCCGTATGACGCTGTCGGCGTTCAGCTTCACTCTCGCCGCAAAGGTGGTATCCGTGTCGTAGTAGACATTCATCCGCATTTCTCCCGTGCCGCCGCCGGCGGACCAGAACGTTACGCTATCCACGGTGAAGGAATTGCCGTCAACGGGTCCTGCCTCGATCTGGATCCACCGTGTCGCGACTTCGACGGTTTCCGGTCCCCAGTAGATACCGGTTCCCAGACTGTCCAGCCCCGGCCACCACCGCATGAACGTGCCGAGCGGGCCGGCGTTTCCGCCTGTGTAGCTCCGAATGACGACCCCGCTTCCGGTGAGCGGTTCGGCGGTAATACTGCCGGTGATGGTGCTCGGGCGGGCGCTGTCCGGCGCCACGCAGTTCCAGACGACCGATGCGGGAGTCTGGCAGTTCGTCAAGGACGGAAGTGCGAGAAGTGCCATACAGAGAAGTGCAACAGAGAGTATGAGAGGTCTCATCACAGTGCTCCTTTTTGTTTGAATGTTGATGACTGATACCCTTCCTGACGGAGCAGGCATGTCCCTTCTCTCAGGCATGAGCGGCTCCGGATTTGTGAAGCGCAGTAAACGGTAACTGTGGCGATCAGTAACCCTCCCCATTGTTTCACATGAACCGGTTCGTACGACCGCGCCGCGACAGGAGGAGCTGCAACGTTCACCGGCGTGGCGGCCCGGATTCCCGTCCGGGCCATCACCAGACTTGTCGGCAACGTTACGGTGGTTGGTTGAAACTTGGGGCCGCGACGGATGTGCTCGAGCGTGATCTCCAGTGCCTTCCTCCCGAGATCTAACGTCGGCTGCTCGATGTACGTGAGGGGCGGAGATAATACCTGGTTGAACCCGCTATTGCCAAAGCCGATAATGTCGATGTCATCCGGAATGCGCAGGTGAAGATGCTCAGCAGCCCGGTACACGCCGAGCGCTATCGGGAAGGTGGCGGCAAAGACGAATTCCGGTTTCTCG
>JADLEA010000549.1 GCA_020846365.1 Bacteroidota bacterium | reverse complement strand
TTCGTCGAGCTGGATGACTATGACGCAGGGGAGAAAGTCACTGCAGGGTATCTGATGACGAGCGTGAACGTCGGCGAGGAACTGACAATCCTCCCGGGAATCCGGTATGAGCATACCTCGACGTCATACCGCGGAAAGTTCGGATTCCTGCAGGGGAACCTGGGCGAGGTCGGGACCATACGGGACACCACGGGGGGGCGATCTTACGATGAACTGCTCCCCATGATTCACCTCCGCTACCGGTTCACTCCCTGGCTGGACATCCGGCTTGCCTTCACCCGAAGCCTCTCGCGTCCGGACTACTTCAATCTGGTCCCCTACGAACGCATCGTGTTTGCCGAACAGACCATTGCGCGGGGGAACCCGAATATCCGGCAGACGACGGCGACGAACTATGATGTGTATATCTCGTTCTACAGCAACGATCTGGGATTGCTCACCCTCGGGGGGTACTATAAGAAGCTCAGGGATATCGACTATATCAGGCAGACGCGGATTCAGGGAGGGCAGTTCAATGCGTACGAGCTGACAGAGCCCGTTAACGGAGATGCATCCACCGTCTGGGGGTTCGAGATCGATATCCAGACTAACCTTCGCAACCTCCCCAGCCCTCTCGACGGCTTCGTAATCAATGCGAACTAGTCCTACATACATTCCGAGACATTCTTCCCGTTCTTCGAAATCGGACCCCGGAGTCCAGACCCGCCGTATGCTCCGGTCATTATCAATACCTTCCGCAAGGGTACGGTGCCCGGACAGGCGGAGCACATCGGCAATCTCTCGTTGGGATACGAAAAGGGTGGCTTCTCCGGCCGTGTGTCGATGACCTATCAGGGCAAGGCGCTTCAACTCGTGGGGACCAGGAGTGAGCTGGATGGATACACGGAGGCATTCGTGCGATGGGATGCGACATTCTCCCAGCGGCTCTCATCGCTCATCAGCGTGTTCCTCGACGTCAACAATATCACCAATCAGCCGGACCAGGCCTTCGTCGGCGAAGCCATCTATGCCACCAACCAGGAGTACTTTGGTTGGACGGCGGACCTCGGTCTGCGCGTAACATTCTAGCGTTGTCTGTGACATCTGTCGGCAGGATCACCAATCCATTCATTCACCTTTCATGGAGGGTCGCGATATGAACCATCGGTCTACTCTTGTCCGCACGGGATCGTTCGCAGGTCTCGCGCTGCTCATCATGCTCCTGGCATGGGGGACTGCCCGGGCCCAACGTGTTGTGGACGTACCACCGGGTTTCGGAACTCTGAATGCCACCATTATGGGCGACACGCTCGGCAACGGAGCCAGGGTCGATAGCAGTACGGTGTATCGCCTGGTCCGGGGCGGGCTCTATATTCTTAATGGCACCATGGATCACCGCTATCCGGTGCATCTCGATGCAACGGCGGGGGCCGGGCCGAAACCGAAGATCATCCAGGGTGTTCCTTCGGGCGGGACCGCACCGACGGAGGCCTGGGCTGCTCGTGCCACTCTGACCATGAAGAATATTTACATGTCCGCACTGGACGAGCTCGGAGGAGGCCACGAACGAGTGATCAGGATCCGCGAAAACAGGATACGCATCACGTTAGATTCGTGCGTGCTGGACCAAGCGACGCAGGCCGGTTTCAGGTTCGATGCGACCGGTGCCCGCGTGTTCTTCCTGAACTCGACGATCAGCAACATCGGGACGGCAGCCAGTCCGAATAACGGACGTGGATTCGATGATCGTGGCAATGATATCGACACGCTGTGGATAGAGAACAGCACGTTCTACAACTTGACCAGCCGCGTGATTCGCGATGCCGGCGGCATTACGAACGTGTGCAGGATCAACCACTGCACGATGTACAACATCGGCCAGTGGGGCGTGGCGTTTGGTCCATGTGTGGAAGCTACATACACGAACAACCTCATCGTCAATGGCGGATACTACGGCGCCAACCCGCGGGGGATCGATCTGACCGGCGGCGAACAACAAATCCTGGTACGCCTGAGCGTGTTGCCTCCCGCGAGCGGCACGCAGACTGCGCTGATCGCCAACAACGGCTTCTATTTGGATTCGTTGATCGTCAATGCCTATCCCGATTCCATCACGGCGCAACCGTACTTCGACTCCTTATGGACGGCATACATGACGTCACAGGGAACGGGCGCGACGGTGTACACTGAGGCGATTGCCTTCGGGCATGCCCCCGATGCACCCGCAAACGTTGTGAGCGATTGGTATGTCGATCCGGCACCGCCGAATCCCGAACTCGACACTGTGGGAGTGTTCGACTTTGCGTATGCAAACACGCACCAGGCGTACACGCGTGGAGCCGACGGAAAGCCGCTGGGGGCGCTCACCTGGCACGGGATTTCCCTGACCGCTGTGGAAGATCTCGGGACTCCCGTTCCCGCCGCCTTCCGGCTCTACGATAACTACCCCAACCCGTTCAATCCGGAGACGAATATCCGGTTCGACCTCCGCCAGAGCGGCAACGTCTTGCTCGAAGTCTTCAACGCGCTGGGGCAGAAGGTCGCGACGCTGATTGACGAGTCCATGCCTGCGGGCAGCTACAACGTCCGCTGGGATGCCACCAGTCGCTATGGCGACCGCCTCTCCAGCGGCGTCTATCTCTACCGTCTTTCGACAACCGGATTCGTTGACGTGAAGAAGATGGCCCTTGTGAAGTGACGTTGTCGTAACGGTACCTTTGCAGGACGGAGCAGGCGTATGGAAACAAGGTTGGTGTGGCACCCTGCTCCGTTCTGCCCCTCATCGAACACTTAACGGGAATCCCGCGGATGAGCGCACGGCCTCCATCCCGAATCTGGCACGTCGGCAACTGGTGTATTCATCTCGGCCAGACCTACGTCGAATCTCCCTTCAAATCCGAGAAGAAGGATGTCGAGATGCTCAACTACGCGCAACCCTTTGTCGATGCGTTGCGCGCAATTCCGGGGGCGGAGGTCATCTCCCAACCATCATGGGAAATGTACCACATGTCGCCCGAATCCTTCGATGAACGGCTCCGCTGGGCCACAGCCATTGTGTTCGCCGATGTGGAGACGAAATGCCTTATGCTACACCCAGACTTCTTTCAGCGCGCGAAGTGGGGAGATGCGCCTGTCACGTTCCCGGATCGCTTCGACATCCTCCGTGACTGGGTGAGGGGAGGGGGTCATTTCCACATGAACGGCGGGTGGTACAGCTTCGGCGGAGAACTCGGGAAAGGGGGATGGGGCCGGTCCCGTTTCCACGATGTCCTCCCCGTCGTCTGTCTTTCGTCGGATGATCTGATCGAATCGACAGCGGGGTACGCCGTTCGATGCACTGCTCCGGACCATCCGATGGTGAAGGGGCTCGACTGGTCTACGCTTCCGCCTCTCCTGGGTTTCAATGAGACGCGCCTCAGGGAAGGATGTGACGCCCTGGTGGAAATCGAAAACCAGGGTATTTGGCATCCGCTGCTTGCGTCGCGGACCTTCGGTTCAGGACGTGTCACCTGCTGGACCACGGGAGCGAGCCCGCACTGGGGCATCAACCTCATGAAGTGGCGGTACTACCCGCAGCTCTGGAAACAAGTGTTCGCCGGATGAACTTCGGAACGATCGATTGGGTGGTGACCGCTGCGTATCTCCTGGGAACGGTTGCGATAGGGATATGGGCGAAGCGCTACGTCGAAAACCTCGCCGGCTATCTGGTTGCGGGCAGGAAGGTCAAGTCATCGCTTGGTATCGCGACGTTCGTGGCGACCGAGCTAGGGACCGTGACGTTTGTGTATTACGGCGAGCTCGGCTATGTCGCGGGGTTCTCCGCTTTCATCATCGGCATCCTGTCCATGGCCGGATACGTGCTGGTCGGACACACGGGGTTCATCATCGCGGCCCTGCGGCGGCTCCGCGTCATGACCATCCCCGAATTCTACGAGATTCGCTTTTCGCGCAAGGTCCGTCTGGTCGGTGGGATTGTTCTGTTCCTGGGAGGGGTGCTGAACATGGGGATCTTCCTCAAGTTCGACGGCATCTTCCTCTCTGAAGTCATGGGCTTTGCGCCCGAGGCGTTGTCGGCGATTATGATCGTCATGATCCTCGTCGTCATCGCGTATACGATTTTGGGTGGAATGTTCTCCATCGTCGTGACGGATTTCATGCAGTTCGTGGTGCTGGCGATGGGCATGTTCGTGGCCACCATCGCCGTCCTGGCGAATGTGGACCTGACTGCCATGAGTGAGACGGTCTCTTCGACGCTGGGGGACGCCGGAGTGGATCCGTTCGCCAATCCCCGGTTCGGATGGCCCTTTGTCGTCTGGATTCTGGTGAGCAGCACGGCGGCAGGCGCGTTGTGGCAGCCGGGGACGTCGAAGGCCCTGGCCTCGGAGAGTCCGGCGGTTGCGAAGCGTGTGTTCTTCTGGACGGGGCTGACCTTTGCCGGGCGGGCGATGATTCCAATGTTCTGGGGGGTTGCCGCGCTCGCATACTTCGGTCCGGATCTTGCCTCCTCAGCGGCCATGCCGAGGCTCCTCGGTGCGATCGTTCCGTCCGGGTTCCTTGGGTTGCTTGTCGCGGGGATGCTCGCCGCGTCGATGTCCACCTACAGTGCGTACCTCCTTGCCTGGAGTTCAGTGTTCGCCCGTGATGTGGTCGCATGCGCCGGGCCAAATGATCTCTCCGAGAGGACAACGGTAGCGGTCACCCGGATTGTTGCGGGAACGATCGGCGTGTTTCTTCTCGTCTTCGGTCTCTGGTATCAAATTCCGGATACCGCGTTTCAATATCTGTACGTGACGGGCGCGATGTATACCTCCGGAGCGTTGGGGTGCGTCGCGGCCGGCATCTACTGGCCCAGGGCGAACAGCGTGGGGGCGTATTGCGCTTTGATTATGGGTGCGGTCGCGCCCGCGGGTTTTCTCATGCTGGAGAAGTGGCGGGATACTCTGCCGCATTGGCTCTCCTTCATGACCGACGTGAATATCGCCGGCCTGTTGAGTTTCATTCTCGCGGGTCTGGGCATGGTTGCCGGATCGCTCTGGACACAGCGCCGGTCGCCTCCCAGGATCCTCGTGCACACGGAGGAAGTATGACGGAAGGTGCGCTCATCTGGTTGATTCTCCTCTCTGTTGCCGCGCTGGTATTTTTCGGCGTGGCGTTGGTGGTATCCGTCCGGGGCATCGGTGACTTGCGCGAGTTGCTCGGTGGCGTGCGGCGACGCGGAGGACATTCATGATCCTCGGACTTGCGCCGGTTGACGTTGCCG
Organism: Bacteroidota bacterium; assembly: GCA_020846365.1. Classification (GTDB taxonomy): domain Bacteria; phylum Bacteroidota; class Ignavibacteria; order UBA10030; family UBA6906; genus JAGDMK01. Next base: position 347 of record JADLEA010000549.1, on the reverse strand, counting down.
TCATCATCCTCTATCTTGTCGGCATCACCGCTATTGGCCTCCGATCTGCCCGTTCCGTGAAGACCTCAGGCGATTTCTTCATGGGAGGGCGGCGCTTCGGGAAGATCCAGATGATTGCGAAGGCCTTCGGCGTAGGAACCAGGGTAGATCACGTCGTGGCCGTGACCGGGGCTTCGTACGAAGTCGGCCTGTCCGGAGTGTGGTATCAGTGGCTGTATATCTTCAGCACGCCGTTCTTCTGGATTATCGCACCGATCTACCGGCGGCTCCGGTATGTCACCACAGGGGATTTCTTTGAAGAGCGCTATGGCACGTCTGCAGCCGCGGCGTACACCTTCGGCGCGCTG
>JADLEA010000548.1 GCA_020846365.1 Bacteroidota bacterium | reverse complement strand
GCTGTCAACCCCTTTGCATTCTCCTATGCCACGCGTCGCACTCCATACACTGGGCTGCAAGCTCAATTTCGCCGAGACCTCCACGCTCGGGGGCCAATTCCTGGACCGCGGCTTCGAGGTGGTGCCGTTCAGCGATTCGGCGGAAGTCTACGTGTTGAACACCTGCAGCGTTACAGAACGGGCCGACCGTGAATGCCGGCAGCTTGTCCGGCGTGCCCTCAGACGCTCGCAGGGTGCGGTAGTGGTCGTGACCGGGTGCTATGCCCAGCTCGCACCGGAAGAAATCGCATCCATCGAAGGAGTGGACTTTGTTCTCGGCACGAAGGAGAAATCATCCCTCTTTCAATACCTGGGCAATCTGGAAAAACAGCCGACGCCGCAGCTGTACGTTTCGGACGTCGGCGATGCGGTGAGCTTCGGGCCGGCCATGTCGGGGCCAGCAACCGACCGCACGCGCGCCTTCCTCAAAATCCAGGATGGATGCGACTACCATTGTACCTTCTGCACGATTCCTCTCGCTCGCGGAGCGAGCCGGAGTCAGGACGCAGAAATCACCGTCCGGCAGGCCCGCGACCTCGTGCGGCAGGGATACAAAGAGATCGTGCTCACCGGGGTGAATGTGGGAGACTACGGCAGAAAGATTGACACGGATCTGCATTCCCTGCTGAAGGAACTTGTGAAGGTCGAGGGCCTTGCCCGCATCCGGATCAGCTCGATCGAACCGAACCTTCTCACGCAGGAGCTGCTCGCACTCATTGCAGACCACAAAAACGTGTGCCGTCATTTCCATATTCCGCTGCAGAGCGGGAGCGATGCGGTGCTCCGGCGCATGAGGAGACGGTACACCTCAGGGATGTACTCCGAGCTCGTCCATCGCGTCAGGGAATCGTTTCCAGATGCCGGAATCGGCGTGGATGTCATCACCGGCTTCCCGGGCGAGACCGATGCGGAGTTCGAGGAAACGCACAGACTTCTGGCGGAGCTTCCGGTCTCCTATCTGCATGTGTTCACGTACTCCGAACGCCCGAACACGCCGGCCGCGACGCTCGGTAATCCGGTGCCCGTTGCGGTGAGGGCACGACGTAATGAGCAGCTCAGAATACTTGGGCAACGGAAACGGAGTCTCTTCGCCGGACACCATGTCGGACGCCGGGTCCGCGTGCTGGCGGAGAGCACCGTGGAGGACGGGATGCGATTCGGGTTTACGGATTCCTTCCTGAGGGTGGGCTTTCCCTCTGGCGGAACCGAAGAGAACCAGCTCATAGACGTGACCATTACCGGCATGGAAGACGGCCACTGCATGGGGGAAGTGGCGGGTTGCGAGGTGGAACAATGAACCTCCCGGTCAAACGTACCGTGAAGAGATTTGAGGAGGGACGATGAAGATCGTCGGGATCGCAGGGGGAAGCATTGCGGACGAGGCGGGACTTCTTGCCGGCGACGAATTGCTGGAGATGAACGGCAAGCGGGTGCAGGACAATCTGGATGTGCGTTTCCATGAAAGCGATCCAGATCTGTCGCTGAAGATCGCCCGGGCAGGCGAAGTCATGCTCTTCGACATCGAAAAAGACGAAGGCGAGCCGCTCGGGCTTGAACTGGAGGAGATGAAGATCCTCTCGTGCGGAAACGACTGCATCTTCTGCTTTGTCGATCAGAATCCCCAAGGGCTCCGAAACCAGCTCTACTTCCGCGACGGCGACTACCGCCTGTCGTTCATGTACGGCAACTACACCACCATGACCAATGCCGGTCCGGCCATCCTGCGCCGGATCATCACCCAACGCCTCTCCCCGCAGTACATTTCCGTTCACGCGACCGACTTGCCGACGCGCATCAAGCTCATGGGGCTCAAGAAGGACGACCACATCCTGGAGAAGATCGCGCTGCTGCATGACAACGGTATCGACATGCACACGCAGATCGTGCTCTGTCCGGGGATCAACGACGGGGCAGTGCTTGAGCAGACCGTGCATGACATGTACAGGTTTCACCGGCAGATAGTTTCGCTGGCCGTGGTGCCGGTCGGATTGACCGATCATCGGTTCGGCCTTGCAGAGATCAGGCGGGTGGATCGGCCGTATGCGCGGGCTTTGCTGGACAGGGTGAACGGATGGCAGGAAAAATTCCGGAGGGAGTGCGGCAGAGGATTTGTCTATGCATCTGATGAGTTCTACATTGTCGCGGGCCGGCCGGTCCCGCCGGCAGCGGAATACGACGGCTATCCCCAGATCGAGAACGGTGTTGGCATGGTGCGGATTTTCCTGACCCGCTTTAAGGAACAGTCCAGACGGTTTCCGGTGGCCCTGTCGAAACGCAAAACCCTCACGATTGTCACCGGACGGCTGGCCTCGGGCTTCATGCGCGAGATTGTGGTGCCGCGGCTGGAGAAGATACGCAACCTGAACGTGCAGTTGGTCGTCGCCCGGAATACGCTCTTCGGGCCGAACGTCACCGTATCTGGACTTCTCTCGGGGAAATGCGTATATTCTGCCATGCGGAGGAAGGGGGCAGGGGACCTGGTGGTTCTGCCTCCCGACATCTTGAATGCGGACGGGATGTTTCTGGATGATATGACCGTTCCGCAACTTGAAACCGCTCTCCGAGCCCCTATCGCCATCTTCAACGGACGCTGGGGGAACGTCATGCAAGCACTGAAACATCCAACAAGGAGTACACGCCCACGGGCTTTGGTACGCGTTTCTTAAACTGAAGGAGCCTGACGATGTCACGTGTCTTGTGGGCGTGCGCTGTTCTGTTTGTCGCAAGTACCTCCCTTTTTGCCCAACAACCATCTTCCCTGACGCGGTACGAGGCGAAGCTCGACCTGCTCGGCAGCGCCCCGGCCTCCGCACCCGTTCCCCTCACGCAGGAAGAAAACCTGCCGGCGAAGAAATCGGTCGGGTTGGCGGTGCTGTATTCACTCCTCGTTCCGGGCATGGGCGAGCTGTATGCTGACGGCTTCTCCTCCGGCAAGTACTTCTTGATCGCGGAAGGGGTCCTCTGGCTCGGCTATGCGGCGGTGCAGATCCATGCGGACGAACTGCGCGACGGCGCGCGATCGTTTGCCGTATCCCATGCTGGGGTGGATGTGTCCGGAAAAGACGATGACTTCTTTGTGGATGTCGGCAACTTCATGACGGTCGCCGATTACAATGACAAGCGTCTGCGTGACCGGGAGCCGGAGAAGTTGTACGATCCGCTGGCGGGGTACAACTGGCGTTGGGACAATGACGCATCGCGGCTGACGTACCGCGATCAGCGGATCAGCAGCGAGAACATGTACAACAACCGCAAGTTCATCGGTGCGGCAATCGTGGTAAACCACATCGTCAGTGCCATCAACGCAGCGCGCTCGGTGATAGCGTACAACAATGCGCAGAGCGATGCGCTGGGGAACCTGCATCTCTCGACACGGCTCCTGGGGGGCATGGAGCAGCCGCACGGCGTGCTGGTGACGGTGGCGCAGGGGTTCTAGCGCCCTCCCGTTGCTTCCGGCATGCACAACACCTTCTCCACGGGTCCCACCGCGGGGAAGTACCTCGTCAATGATTGACAAGCCGCGCGTACAATGCGCACGCTGAAGCTCACGGTTGAATATGACGGAACGGAGTTCGCTGGCTGGCAGAGCCAGGTGAACGGCCGGGCCGTGCAGGATGAAATCGAAAAGGCGCTCCGCCAGATCCTGCAGGAGGAGATCCGGATCGTGGGTGCCGGGCGAACTGACGCCGGCGTACATGCGCGAGGCCAGGTGGCGAGTCTCAAGACGTCCTCCGCCGTTGACACGGGGAAACTCCTCAGCGGGCTTAACGGCGTCCTTCCAGAAGACATCTGCATTCACTCCGTCGAGGTTGTTCCGGAGTCTTTTCACGCCCGTTTCGGGGCGGCGCGGCGAGCGTACAGCTACACCATTTCCCTCCATCCGACAGCCATAGGACGACGCTACTCCTGGCACGTCAAATACCCCCTCTCGGTAGACATTCTTCAATCGACCGCACCGGAGATTGTGGGCAGGCACGATTTCACGTCCTTCTGCAAGCATGAAGCTGAGGTAGAGAACCGGGTGTGCGAGGTCATGCAATCGCAGTGGGAGGTGATTCCGGACGGACTCGTATACCGGATCGCCGCTGACCGGTTTGTGCACGGTATGGTCCGGTCGCTCGTAGGTACTATGGTGGACATCGCCCGCGGGTATTTCTCACCCGATGCAATGCCGGGGATTCTGGCGGCGTTGGACCGGCGTAAGGCTGGGACGGCCGCGCCGGCGCGGGGGCTTGTGCTGGAGAGGGTAGAGTACTAGAGAGGGCCGCTGCTGATTCTCACTGACTGATAACCGTCCCAGAACGTTTGGACCCGCCGCATTGCCGCCTGTGTTGAATTCATTGTGAAACCTTCCCCCTCGGAATTCCACGCATGAACGTGTAGCATGGTAGCGGGCACTTCGCCCGCCGCTCATAGTGAACTGCACGCGTGCCTTCGTGTTTTCGAAAGTCCTGAGCAGCGCGACATACGGCGTCAGCGCCTTCATCGTTGAGGTGGAGACTCACCTCGAGAAGGGGCTCCCCGGCTTTTCCATTGTAGGATTGCCTGATAGCGCCATACGGGAGAGCCGCGAGCGGATAGCGGCCGCCATTCGAAACTGCGGGTTTGAATTCCCCCTCCGCAGGATCACGATGAACCTGGCGCCGGCGGACATCAAGAAGGAAGGGTCGTCGTTTGACCTCCCCATGGCGTTGGGGATCCTCGCATCAACCGGGCAGGTTTCGGGAGATGTGCTCGGGGAGTTCGTGCTTGTCGGAGAGTTGGCGCTGGACGGTGTGCTGCGTCCGGTGCATGGCATACTTCCCATGGCGCTTGAAGTTCGGCATCGGGGGATCCGGGGGATGGTGCTCCCGAAGGAGAACGGGAAGGAAGCGTCCATGGTGTCGGGGCTGGCGGTCTTTCCGGTTTCCTCTCTCAAGGAGGCTGCGGAGTTCCTCAATGCGGATCACAAACGGCTTCTGCCGGTGGTGGCGGATGAGCGGGAAATCTTCGGTCGGGCGCAACGGTATCTTGCAGACTTTGCTGACGTAAAGGGGCAGGAAAATGTGAAACGCGCCCTCGAGGTAGCCGCGGCAGGAGCGCACAACATCATCATGATTGGCCCGCCGGGTTCGGGGAAAACGATGCTGGCAAAGCGGCTCCCCAGCATTCTCCCTCCCTTGTCGTTTGAAGAAGCCATCGAGACCACCAAGATTCATTCCGTGGCGGGGTTGCTCCCTTCGGACACCGCGTTGGTGAGCAATCGTCCTTTCCGTTCGCCGCACCATACCATCTCCGATGCCGCGCTTGTCGGCGGTGGGTCAGTGCCACGGCCGGGAGAGATATCGCTCTCACACAACGGGGTCCTCTTTCTGGACGAACTCCCTGAATTCGCGCGGAATGTCCTTGAAGTGCTTCGTCAGCCGCTGGAAGACGGGCGTGTCACAATCAGCCGGTCGAAGCTCACCGTGAGCTATCCGGCGAATTTCATGCTGGTGTGTGCGATGAATCCCTGTCCGTGCGGCCATTTCACCGACCCCCACAAAGAGTGCACCTGCCAGCCCGCGGAGGTGCAGAGGTATATGACGCGGATTTCCGGTCCGCTGCTGGATCGCATCGACCTGCACATCGAGGTCCCGGCGGTAAAGTATCAGGAGCTTGCCAGCAAAGAAAGGGGCGAACGGTCGGAGGCGATAAGAGGCAGGGTGACTGCTGCCCGGTCGCGGCAGACTGCCCGGTTTCGGGCACGGAAAGGACTCTATGCCAATGCCGACATGCAATCCAATGAGATCCGGGAGTTCTGCAGGGTCG
>JADLEA010000561.1 GCA_020846365.1 Bacteroidota bacterium | reverse complement strand
CATGGCTTTGATGCGCCGCCAGTTGGTCTTAGAGGTTTTTGAAGAGGAAGATTTCTTCATGTTTTGTCGCCCGCCGAAACGAGATCACGTGAATGCGCTTGGGGACTTCAAGGTGGACGATTGAAACTGCGACCCCATTCAGGAGGCCGAGAGTAACGAAACGCTGCTCGCCATAGGCAAAGCGGTCGTCTTCGTAGGTCGTCGTCAACCCTTCAAATACGCGCCTAGCATCGGCGAAGTCAAACCCATGATCCCGGAGATTTGCTTTTCGCTTTCGCTCATCCCACGTAAAACGCATTTACACAGTGTATATACATGTTGTGAGGCCGTCAAGAATCGCTCTCGCCGCGCTTTAACTTGTGAATGAACAGCTCATAGTTGATGCTAGAAGGATCTATCGGTAGATGCAACGATCTATGGGTAGATCGGGCGATATGCCGGCAGATGTTTATTTGCAGATCTCTCGCGCGCTAGTTGGGTTGAAGCGCCGCGCGGCGGCCGCGCTCGACGTCGAGGCCCGCGAGCAGGACGAGGCCGATGACGAAGTAGGCGCCGACCGCGAGGATCCCGAGCCTGTGGTTGCCCTCGAAGATCCAAGTGACGGCGCCGTAGGTGAGCGGGCCGAAGATGGAGGCGGCCTTCACTGCGAGGCCCCAGAGGCCGAAGAATTCGGCGTTGCGCGCGGGCGGGGAGAGGTAGCCGACGATGGCGCGGCCGGCGGCTTGGGATGAGCCCATGCACAGGCCGGCGAGGTTGGCGGCGACCCAGAAGAGCGCCTTGCCCTCGGCGAGGTAGGCGAGCGCGATCATCAGGATCCAGCCGATCAGCACCGCGTACATCGCGCGCACGTGGCCGATGCGGTCCTGCACGTAGCCGAAGCTGAAGGCGCCGAGGGCGGCGGTGATGTTGACGACGAGGATCAGGATGATGGTGTCGACGAAGGTGAACTTCATCGCTTCCGTGGCGTAGATCGCGGCAAGCGCGATCACCGCCTGGATGCCCGCCTGGTAGAAGAGGATGCAGACCAGGAAGCGCCACAGGTCGCGGAAGTCGCGCGCGCGGCCGAGCGTCTGCAGAACCTGGCTCCAGGGGCTTTTATTCTGTTTTTGAGGTAAAGCCCTCTCTTTCAAAAACAGAAACGTGGGCGTGGCACAGACCGCGAACAGCGCTGCGGTGATGAGCATCACCACGGGCACGAACTGGGTGCCGGTCTGACCTTGCTTTTCGACCGTGAGGATATAGGCGAGCGAGATGCCCAATGACACCAGGCCGCCGACGTAACCGAAGGCCCAGCCCCAGCCCGAGACCTTGCCCATGGCCTTGGCGTCGGCGATCTCGGTGAGGAAGGCCGCGATCAGGTTCTCGCCGGTGGCGAAGAAGAAGTTGGAGAGGATGATCAGGCAGACGGCGAGGGCGACCGTTCCCGGCCCGGTGAAGGAGAGCGCGGCGGTGAAGAGCACGCAGCCCGCGGTGCTGT
>JADLEA010000547.1 GCA_020846365.1 Bacteroidota bacterium | reverse complement strand
GTTTCGAGCCGGCTTTCTTCATCCGGCTGGGGGGCAACGGCATCGATCTCCTGCGCCTGGAAGAGGGAAAACTCCCGCCGCTCGCGAAGCTGCTGTTCCTTCGCGCGGAGCGCCTCAAGTTCGTCCACCGCTGACCTGAGCTGCCGGAACTCCGTCCGGTATTCCTGGACCATTCCTTCCAGGCCGCCGAAATCATCCAGCATACCGGCGTGGGTGTCGACACGCAGCAGGGATTGATGCTCATGCTGGCCGTGCAGGTCCACCAGCATTTCGCCTACCTGCTTGAGCAGGGCGAGTGGTACGGGAGAATCGTTCAGGAAACAGCGGCTTTGTCCCTTGGCGGACACTTCCCGGCGAACGATGAGTTCATCGGTCGCATCCAGGTCGTTCGCGCTGAGGAGGGAATTGACTTTCGTATTGCCGGTGCAATCAAAGACGGCTTCCACAATGGTCTTCTCGGCCCCGGTCCGCACCGCCTCCGTACTTGCCCGCTCGCCGAGCACCAGGCCCAGGGCATCGATGATGATCGACTTGCCCGCTCCGGTTTCACCGGTGATGATCACGAGTCCGCTGGAGAAGGATACGCTCAGCTCTTCGATGAGGGCGTAGTTCTTGATCAGCAGTGACTTGAGCATGCGGGAAATCTACCCATCTTTTCGGAAAGATTCAACGCGCAGGAGTGGCGTCGTCGTCGAGGTCTTCAGGTGCGGCATGAGAAGTGAAATGCACATCGCCGACGTCAGGAAGCACGCCGTGGTAGTAGGCGAAGCGGAGGAATTCCTGGAACCCGTCAAGGTCCTGCTCCGTCAACGTGTAGGAGAAGGCATGCAGGTAGTCCGCAAGGAGGGCGCGGCTGTGAGCAGGGAAGGTTCCCTGCGGGATTTCCGCCGCAAGCGTGTCCAGCGATGCAACGCCTTTCCCCGCCGCCTGCTGAATGAGGCGGATGAGCTCGGGTGTCAGGCCCCCATGGTGCGTACACCAGACGCCGTGGACGTACGGCAGGGCGGTCATTTCCGTCCAGGCCTCCACCAGATCGATGCGGTTGGGATGGCGATCCACCTCGCGCAGGGACGCATCACCGGCCAGCACCACGGCGTCGGCGTGCAGGAGGGCCTCATCCACCGTCCCTGACATCGGGACGAATTTCGGTTCCAGCTCGTATTCCTCCGCCAGCACGATTTTTGCCAGCACGATCTCTGCGGAGGACGACGGGTTCACGGCCACTGTGGAGACCGTATGGAGATGTTCGTCGCGGAAGATAAGGGACACCGTGCCGGTGCCCTGGGCGGAACTGATCCCGACGTCGGGGATGATTTCGTATGCCGAGCTTTCCCGCCCGTAATCGATGGGAGAAAGAAACGCCGCGTCAAGCTTCCGCTCACGCAGCTGCAGTGCGAGCCGCGCCGTGACATCGCGATGGCGCGTGAACAGCGTCGGCTCCACCAGATGCGCAACTAGTGGTGCGCAATAGAAGTCCTGCGGGACGCCGAGGCGGCAGGGGGAAGTCATGCGTTAGCGTGCTGCGCACGCCTGGGAGGATTCAGGCATTGGTTTTCTGCCGGATGGCCTTGCTGGCCAGCTCACGCAGGTAGTACAGTTTTGCCCGCCGCACAGAGCCCTCTTTCACGCGGTCGATTTTCGCGATCCGGGGGGAGTGCAGGGGGAAGATGCGTTCGACGCCGACACCGTCGGAGATCTTGCGAACCGTGAAGGTGGCGTTCATGCCCGCGCCGCGCCGGCCGATCACCACGCCCTGGAACTGCTGCACGCGCTCCTTGTCGCCTTCGATGACGCGCACGTGCACGTTCACGGTGTCTCCCGGGGCAAAGTCGGGAATGCCGCTCTTCATTTGTGTGGCTTCAACAAGCTTGATCTTCTCCATCATCGTCTCCTAAGGAAAGAAAGTGTCACTGTTCGTTCATCAAATCCATCCGGCGCTGCCGGGTGCGCTGAGACCGCTGCTCCTGGCGCCAGCGTTCTATCTGTTCGTGGTTTCCCGAGAGCAGGACATCGGGAACCCGCATAGTTCTGAATTCGGCCGGCCTCGTGTACTGCGGGGCGTCCAGCAGGCCATCCTGAAAAGAATCATTCAACAACGACGTTCCGTCATGAAGCACGCCGGGGAGCAGCCGGACCAGCGCATCGATCAACACCAGAGCCGGGAGCTCACCGCCCGTCAGCACATAGTCGCCTATAGAAATCTCCCGCGTCACAAGCCGTTCGCGTATACGCTCATCGATGCCCTTGTAGTGCCCGCAGAGCAGGATGAGATTCGCATGCAGCGAGAGCGCATTGGCGAGCGGCTGGTTCAGGGGCTCGCCATCGGCAGTCAGATAGATCACTTCATCGTACTGCCGCTCTGACTGCAGGTGTTCAATGCATGCGAACACCGGTTCGGGTTTCAGGACCATTCCCGCGCCGCCGCCGAACGGCGTATCATCAATCGTCCGGTGCCGGTCGGTGGCGTACTCCCGCAGGTCATGCACCACGATCTGCACGAGGCCCAACTCCTGCGCCCGTTTCAACATGCTTTCCGCGAGCGGGCCTTCCACCAGCCGGGGGAACCCGGTCACCACATCGATGCGCATCACGTGCGCATTCCGTCGATAAGTTTCACCGTCATGGTCCGCGCTGTCATGTCCACGTCGCGCACAAACTCGCTCACTGCCGGAATCATAAACACGCTTTCGCCCGACCTAATGACATAGACATCGTGAGCGGGCATCCGGAGGACTTCGGCCAGCGTGCCGAGCGGAGCGCCGGTTTCGTCCACGACTGCGAGCCCCACCATCTCATGGACGAAGTACCTGCCGTCCTCCAGTGGGATCCGGTCGTTCCGGCTGATCATCACGAGAAGCCCCACGCTCTGTTCCGCCGCGGTGCGGTCGGGAATGGCCTTCAGCCGGAGACGCACGCCGCGCGCATCGATCTGCACATGTTCGATGGTTGTCTGCACCGCCGGTGTATCGGCGTGGTTCGCGGCATCCTCGTAGCGGCTCAGGAATACTTCTTTCAGCTTCTTGAAACGGGCGGGATCATCCGTCATCGGTCGAACGATGACCTCACCCTTGATTCCGAAGGCCTTGACGATGCGTCCGACTGCAAACAATTCTTGAACAGCAGGACTCAATCGGCGATTTCCAGAATGGCGCGTTTCCCTTCCCGGGCAGCGACGGCAGCAAGCAGGACGCGAAGAGCTTGAGCAGTTCTTCCATTGCGTCCGATAACCTTGCCGATATCCGGCTCCGCGACTTCCAACCGGAAGACGATTTTCTCTTCCTTGGTTTCGCGGTGGACGGTGACGTTGTCTGGCTGCTCCACAAGCCGCCTGGCAACAAATTCAAGGAACTCTTGCATAGACCCTCCTTGGGACGCCTTCAAAAAGCCTCACGTTATCCCAAACACTCCCCTCCCCTCGGGGTCCCTCAGGCATTGCGGCCTGAGCCCCTACGACGATACCGCGGTCTGCGAGGTGCCGGTCGAACCGGTCAGGACGCCGCAGGTTCCGCAGCCGGGGTTTCCGCTGCCGGCTGGGCTTCCGGTGCTGCGCTCTTCGCCGCTTTGCGTTTGGCGGCGGCCCTCCGGGCCTTGCGCTCCGCATCGCGCTGAACGCGCTCGGCCTGCGCCGACTGCCATTTCTCCACCGCAGCGGCGATGGTCGCATCGTCCTTCCCGCGTCTGGTCAGGTCCCACTTGAGCCAGAGGCCGTTTCGCTGGAAGAGGCTGCGGACCGTATCCGTTGGCCGCGCGCCGTTCTTCAACCAGTGGAACACCCTGGTTTCCTTGGTCTGGATCGCCAGTGGTTCGCGTTGGGGCTCATATCTACCAACAACTTCTATAAACCGGCCGTTCCTGGCCGCGCGCGAATCGGCTGCCACAATCTGATACATCGGCATCTTTTTCTTGCCGACCCGCCGCAAACGCAATCGTACTGCCAATGTGGTTCTCCTTTGTTCTGCTACTATTGTTGGATGCGCATCCCTTTGGGCATCCGGCCAAATTTCCCACCTTTGCTGAACGTCTTCATCATGCGCTGCATTTGCTCATATTGCTTCATCAGCTTGTTCAGGTCTTGCACCGTGCAGCCGCTTCCCTGGGCAATCCTGCGGCGTCTGCTCCCGTTCAGGATCTGTGGACGCCGGCGTTCCTCCGGGGTCATGGACCGTATCATCGCTTCGATCCTGCCCAACGCCTTCTCATCCACGCTGGCATTCTCCGGCAGCCGGTGCATCCCGGGCAACATGCCCAGCACCTGGTTGAGCGGCCCCATCTTCTTGACCTCCTGGAGCTGGTCCAGGAAATCCTCCAGCGTGAATTGCGACTTGCGGAGCTTTGCCTCAAGCTGAACAGCCTTGTCCTCGTCGAACCGTTCCTGCGCCTTCTCGACAAGGGTCACGATGTCGCCCATGCCGAGGATGCGGGAAGCGAGACGTTCGGGATGAAACTTCTCCAGCGCCTCCGGCTTTTCGCCTGTCCCGATGAATTTGATCGGCACGCCTACGGTCGCACGGAGCGAGATGGCGGCTCCTCCGCGTGCATCGCCGTCCATTTTGGTCAGGACTGCGCCGTCATACCGGAGCCGTTCGTGAAAGGCCTGTGCGGTGTTCACCGCATCCTGGCCCGTCATGGCATCCACCACAAACAGGATCTCATGGGGCCGGACAGCCGCCTTGACGGCTTCCGCCTCTTTCATCATCTCTTCGTCCACATGCAGACGGCCTGCGGTGTCCACGATCACGACGTCGCGCGCATTTTGCCGCGCATGTTCCACTGCCTGTTCCGCGACGCTCACCGCGCCTGCCGTCCGGTCGGCAAACACCGGGATGCCCAGCTGTTTACCCAGCACCTGCAGCTGATCAATGGCGGCCGGGCGATGCACATCCGCCGCTGCCAGCAGGGGAAAACGTCCCTGACCCTTCAGGTGCAATGCGAGCTTCGCGCAAAACGTTGTCTTCCCCGATCCCTGCAAGCCAGCGACCATGATCACGGTCGGCGGCATGGGCGAGAACGTCACCCCGACGTTCTGGCTCCCCAGGAGGCGTATCAGTTCATCATGAATGATCTTGATGATGAGCTGTGCGGGCGTGATGCTGTGAAGCACATCCTGCCCGATGGCACGCCGCGTAACGTCGTCCACGAACTGGCGCGCGACCTTGTAGTTGACGTCGGCGTCAAGAAGCACGCGGCGTACTTCCCGGAGCGTCTCCGCGACATTGGCCTCAGAAATCTTGCCCTGTCCGCGAAGCTTCCTCAGGACATCATCAAGTTTTCGACTAAGATCTTCGAACATAGGTCATCCAAACGCGCAATAACCGCCGGAATGGGCGATTTTGTGCCAAGGAATGGTAAGATACGCAAAAATGGGAATGTATGCAACCGGCCCGCGGTCCAACCGCGGGCACGAAGGCGCTAGCTGCCGCCCGCCTGTGCCTCGGCCCCCGACACGACTTCGAGGAGCTCTTTCGTGATGGCGGCCTGCCGGGCTTTGTTGTACTGCAGTTGGAGAGTTTCGATCATTTCCCGGGCGTTTTCGGTGGCGTTCTCCATGGCTGCCATCCGGGCACCCTGTTCGGAAGCATTTGACTCCAGGAAGATGCGCCAGAGGGAAAAGTTCAAGAACCGGGGTATGAGGGCAGAAATATTCTCTCCCTGAGAGGGCTCATAGATGTAGTCCACGGCCCTGGACGAAGATTCCTGAGATTCGACTTCAGGGACAAGCGGGAGGTACTGCTCGATGATAATCCGTTGCTGCGCAACCGACTTGAATTCGTTGTAGATCACGTCCACCCGGTCTATCTCCCCCCGGAGATACATGTCCACAATCTCCCTGGCAACGGTCTGCGTCTCCCCGAAGCTCAACCGGCCGAAGAACCCCGGATGTTTGGCCGCGATGGGAAGTTGCTGCTTCGTGAAGAAATCGGTCGCTTTC
>JADLEA010000546.1 GCA_020846365.1 Bacteroidota bacterium | reverse complement strand
GTCTGCGGATGCGACAAGCGCAGCCCTGGCCTCGGCGGCAGACTGGTTGGTCGCCCGGCAGGACGTCTCCGGCGGCTTCCCCTGGTCATTGGGCGATGCCACCCTGTATGGAAACGTACAGGGGCCTCCAGGCCGCGGCGTTTTGAAAGCGTATCAGTACACCGGCAACACGGCGTACAGAACCGCAGCGGTCAACAATGGCAACTTTCTCGTCCCAAATTATCCGCGTGTGTTTACGGATGGGGATGCGAGATTTGCGACGTATGACCCCCTCTTTTTGGAGGAACTCAGCGCGTCAACAGGTATGGCAGGATACGCTTCCTTTGTCCAGACCCAGTTCTGGGACAAGCTGACTTCCGGCACGTATGGTGAATCGAACAACCTCAACGCTGCCGGCTTCTGTGATCTTGTGATCACGGGCAGGAGCGGAATCGTGGAACTCGTCCCGTGGGATATCGGCGGGGTTGCGGTGGGTGCGCACGTGGCCGGAGAGGATGCAATCAAAACAGCAGTTATGTCCAAAGTCGTCGAGGCGCTTAACCTCACCACCACGGATACTGACACTTATGACGTCATCGGACTGGCTGGCGCAGTGTGGGCGTCGGCGGTCACGGGAATCGGGCTCGACCCGACTGCCGGAATCTATGCCGCGGACAACTCCACGGCAGATCTTGCCGCGCGTCTCGCGGCACTTCAGCAGACGAACGGCGCGTGGATGTGGAGCGCGCAGAATCCGGAATGTGTCGCGACTGACCCGACGAATTTCGACACGCAGGTAACCGCTTTTGCAGTTCTTGCGCTCAAGACATTCGACGCGGCCACCTATCATGATCAGATCTACAAAGGGGCGGGATTCCTCCTGTCCATGCAGCAATCTGACGGTCAGATGCTGATATATCCGGTGGCTGCGCCCACTGCCGATGGAGGCGTGGAGACCCATGCCGAAGCTCTGATGGCGATAGTCACGGTTCGTCCGGACGACATCTTTGTGGATGACAGCTGGGCGAGCGCCACGCCGGGACAGGAAGTTGCCGCCGGGAAGTTCTTCGGGTTCAACGCGTTTGCGACGCTGCAGGATGGCGTGGATGCCTCGCTTTCAGGGCACACTGTTTCCATGGCCGAGGGCACCTATCCGCTCGCGGGCAACGTGACGTTGAACAAGGCAAACCTCACCGTTCAAGGCGCAGGCAGCACTCTTACGGTGCTTCAGGTGTCCGGAACGGGGAACCGGCTCTCTGTCATGGCCGAGGGGATAACGATCCAGGATCTTCAAATCCGGAAGACCGACGACGCAAGTCCGCAGGATATTATCTACGTCGGCGCCGACAATTTCACGCTCAAGGACAATGTGATCAGCGGGCAGTACGTCATGGGCGATCCCGAGGTGAGCAGGGCCATGGTTGTCACCTACGGTATTACGGGCTTGCACATCGAAGGGAACACGATTCATCATCTCCGCCAACCCGCCTACATCAACGGCAGCCTTGCGGCACCGACGACGGGACCCATCCTGAATAACTCAGTCTATGCGACAAAGGGATGGGTTATCGACGGTGCGAACATGACCTTCACGGGCAACACCTGGGGTGACGGCACGCTCGCGCAGCAAAACTGGAAAGACATTGCGATTCTCGTTGCCACTGACGGAAGCTACTATCCGGACATCCTTGCAGTAGGCCAGGCGAACAACAACGCCATGGTCGAAGACCAGCGGGTGACGCCCAGGCAGAACACCATTGTGTATGTGGCTCCCGGCGGGACAAGCGATGGGAGTCCGCACGGACCCATGGGGACGTTCGCAGCAGCCGTGGCCGGGACCGTAGCCGGCGGAACGATCTACGCATCCGCAGGCACGTACAACGAGTCGGTTACGCTCACGAAGCGCGTGACTCTTGACGGTGCCGGAAGCGGGAGTGATCCTGCAACCAATACAGTGATCGTGGGATCCGGTGTGGGCACAGGTATTACCACAGTCGCAGGTGCATCGGCGGTGCAACGCACGGTCATCAAAGACGTGTTTCTGACGAGCTTCCCCACGGGAATTTACGCCAGCAGCTACCTCTCACTCGAGAACGTCACAGCCGATGGCCAAGGAGGCACCAACGTCAGGGGATTGGAACTTCCTTCCTTGGAGAATCTGTCGATCAACGGATGCAAGTTTAATGGCTACTCGATCGGCATGAGGTCTGGAACAGCCACGAACATCAGCAATGTCACGATCGGGAATTCCGAATTCAACAATAACGTTCAAGGATGGTTCATTGCCGGTGCTCCATCCGTCGGCTCCGCATCTTTCTCCAATGTTCAAGTTACGAATTGCACGTTCAACAACAACCTGCAGAAGGGACTATACATTGAGAAGCTTTCCGATGCGGTGTTCGACGGGATCACCGTTCTGAACAGCGGAACAGATCCGACCTACGGTTTCAATAACGGGATCGACATCAACTTGACGGATGGCACATATCAGAACATCCAGATCCGCAACTCCACTATTACCGGCAGTGGCGCGACGGGCAGTGCAACCAATCCCTACAATCCCGCAGCGGTGACCATCAAAGCGCGGGATGACGCTCCCAACTATAACTCCAAGCCGGCCACTCTGACCAACGTGACCATCGACAATTGCGTGATCGAAGGACCCCAGAATGCGCTTCGGTTCGGCGAGTTCGACAAGGTGAATGCGTCCCCCACCGCGGTGGTCATCAAGAACTCAACACTGACAGGGAGTGGGGCCGACAAATACCACCTGGTGAACAACACCACCGCCGATATCCTGGCCACCGAAGGGAACACCTTCACCGGGTCCACGACCCTTGCACAGATAGAGGCGAAGATACGGCATGGTCTGGACGATCCGGCGCTCGGCGTCGTGAACTACGGGCAGTTTGTGCCTTCGTCAGAAGTCTGGGTGAATACCGCCTGGGCGGGGGCATCACCGGGTGATCCGGTGGACGGTCATTGGTTCGGCACCGACGCCTTCGCCACGATTCAGGCGGGTATCAATGCGGTGCTCGTTCCCGGAACGGTCAATGTGGCTGCAGGCACCTACACAGAAGCGGTCACGCTGAACAAATCACAGATCACGCTCCGAGGTGCCGCGTCCGGTGGAGCCATCATTAACCCGGCGAATACGGCGCTGAATGCTCTGACGCTTGCAGGGAATCAGTTCGTCATCAGCCGGTTGACGCTGACCGGCGGGAAGAACGGGCTGTACGGCACTACGGCGAACTCCAGGATGCTCTCACTGGTTGTCACCGGCAACGCCGAAAACGGCATCCAGCTGGTGGATGCGGACAACAACCTCGTTCAGGCATCAACGGTCTCCAGCCACCCGGCCGGTGCCGGTATCCGGCTCACGGGCTCGCGACAGAATACGGTATCCGGAAACACGGTGCAGACCAGCAACTACAACGTGCTGGTCGAGATCAACGGCGCACGGAACGCGATCGGGAACATCATCCAGGGCAACACGCTCGTGAGTCCGGGCACATGGGGTGTGCTTGTAACGAACGAGCCCCAGACAACAGCCGTGAACTTCAACGTCTTCGGACCACCCACCTCGGGGAAGTACATCCGCAACGCCAGCACAACGGTCTCTCTCGACGCGCAGTTCAACTGGTTCGGCGGCGAAACGACGTTTGGCGCGGGTGACTTTGAAGGGCTCGTGAACACCAACGGCGCGTACGCAACCGATCCCACCGTCGCGATTTTCCCGGTGACGCACTTCATGCCGCAGAACTCGACGGTGAACATCTCGGTCATGGCGCTCATTCCCTCCGGGACAACCGTGAAGGGAACGGATATCAACCTGAGCTGGGATAACGACGGGGCAATCCCCGATGACGGCATCCCGCTTGAAGGGCCGTTCTTCGCAGCGGCAGGGAACACGTTCTTTGAATTCACGAACCCAACCACCTCCTCGCTTCGCGTAAACCAGTCATTGCTGTCGACGGGAGGCGTGACCGGAGGATCGATTCCCTATGTGAACGTCCTCTTCACACAGGCGTTCAAGTCGGGCACGGCCGACGGCGTGAACCACATCCTGCTCAACGCGGTCCAGATGCGCGATCCTGAAAACGCGCCTATCACGGTCAACCTTGACCCCGATCCGACACCCCAGGCGACGCTCATTGTGGATGGCACGCCGCCAAGCATTGCGGTCGCGATCGACAATCAAACAAGTCTCTGGACGGATGCCTGGCTGAAAAACGGGGATCAGATTGCCGTGACAGCAACGATAACGGATGCCTATCCGTTAACGGCCGCGGATATCACGGCCAATCTCGGCGGACTGTTTGGCGGAATAGACCACACGGCAGATCACCCGGCCGGCTACGCTGCACCTCTTGCCTCCTGGCCCGTTGTCGCGAGCGCGTCATGCAACCCGGCCAATGGCACCATCACTGTAACTGTAACGGCCACGGATGCACTCGGCAACGTGGGGACAGCTTCCGCGACGATCACTGCGGACAACACGCCGCCGAACTCTCTGACGAACTTCAAGGCAAACGCAGGTC
>JADLEA010000545.1 GCA_020846365.1 Bacteroidota bacterium | reverse complement strand
ATCCCATGCCGACCAGCTGCCAGGCGGTGGCCACATCGCCGGGGTAGCAGTGGAAGACCCCTCTGGGGCCGGCGGTTCTGCTGTTCTTGTCCTTTGCCTGCTCCCGCCATCCCGGGGCCCGGGAGATGCTTTCCTGCACCGTTGCGACGGTCTGCTCCAGTGACTCCCGCGTGTGAATGATGACGGGGAGATCCCGGCGCTGCGCGAGCGCAAGCTGCGCCCGGAACACCCGATCCTGAACGTCACGGGGGGAATAGTTGTAGTGGAAGTCCAGCCCGATCTCTCCGATCGCCACCACCTTCGGATGCCTGCTCAATTCCTCTATGCTCTCCAGGGCGCGGTCGTCGGCCAACCGGGCATCATGCGGGTGGAACCCGACCGCGGCATAGACCATGGGATGGCGGTCTGCCAGCTCTACGGCGCGCCGGCTGTCGTCCAGGTTGGTGGCGGGGTTCAGGACAAAGCGGACGCCCGCGTCGGCCGCCCGCTGCAGTACATCATCCCGGTCGGCATCGAATTCCCTCGATGTCAGATGTGCATGCGAATCGATAAACGTCATGGTGCTTCCCGTCTATTTTACCGTGCTGCCGCTTTCGATTTCCCCCGCCGGTCCCAAAACGACAAGGTTACCGGTCTTGTCGGAGGCCGCGAGCAGCATTCCCTGCGACTCCTGTCCCATCAACTTCGCGGGTTGCAGATTATACACGACGATTATCGACTTCCCGACAAGGGATTCCGGAGCGTAGTGCTGCGCAATCCCTGCGACGATCTGTCTCTTCTCGCTGCCTACTTCGATCTGGAGTTTCAGGAGTTTATCGGATTTGGGCACGCGTTCTGCCCCCACGACACGCGCGACGCGCAGGTCCACTTTCCGAAAATCATCAAACGTGATCGTGGGTTTGGGGGGATCCGTGGCCGGTTTCGCCTCCGCGATGGGCGCCGCTTCCTCCGCCTGTCCGAGCCGCTTCAGCTCCCGTTCGATCGCCTCGTCCTCGATTTTTGCAACAAGGATTGCGGGCGTGCCGAGCTTGTGTCCCACCGGCAGTGCGGGCATGCCGGCGGAATCCCACGACTGCCCCGCGGCTTTCCCCGTGAGTCCCAGCATCCCCCAGAGATGTTCACAGGCGGCCGGGACCACAGGCGACATGAGGATTGCCAGCGTGCGGACCACCTGGGTGCAGATGTTGATGGTTGTTCCGCACCGGGCCGGGTCGCTCTTGGAAGTTTTCCACGGTTCGCTGTCGTTGAAATACTTGTTCGCCGCGCGGGCAAGGTTCATCACCTCTCCCACGCCGTCCCTGAAATGATACCCCTCCATGTACTCCCCGGCCTTCACCGGTGTGCGGCCGGCCAGATCCAGTATCGCGTTGTCGCGCTCGTTAAGGGACTCCCGGGCGGGCAGGACCCCCGCGTACGTCCGGGCACAGAATGCGAGAGTCCGGTTGACGAAATTCCCGAAAATGTCGGCCAGCTCGTTGTTGTTTTTCGCCTGAAACTCTTTCCAGGTGAAGTCGGAGTCCCGGTATTCCGGCAACGAGGTGCACAGATAATACCGGAGGGGATCAGCCGGGAAGCGGGAGAGGAATTCATCCACATCGATGCCCCAACCCCTGCTCTTCGAGAATTTCTGCCCCTCGAAATTCAGGAACTCGTTCGCCGGGACGTTGTCGGGGAGCACATACTGTTCCGTGTGCGCGTCATTCCACGCCATCAGCATCGCGGGGAAGACAATCGTATGGAACACCACGTTATCCTTCCCGATGAATGCCACGTACTTGGTATTCTTGTCGAGCCAGTACCGTCGCCAGGCATCCGGCGTTCCCTTCTGTTGCGCCCATTCCCGCGTCGAGGAGATATACCCCAGCACTGCGTCGAACCAGACGTAGATGACCTTGGTTTCGTACCCCTTGAGGGGCACCGGCACGCCCCAGTCCAGGTCCCGGGTCACTGCGCGGTCCTGCAAGCCCTCCTTGAACCATCCGCGCGTGTAGTTCAGCACGTTTTCCTTCCAGCCGTCGCGGGCATCCCGGTCGTGGATATACGCTTCGAGGCGTTTCTGGTAGGTGCCGAGGGGAAAATACCAGTGGGACGTCTCACGGACCTCGGGCACGGCGCCGGAGATCTTACTCCGGGGATTCACCAGTTGCTGCGGGCTCAGATAGGTCCCGCATTTTTCGCACTGGTCTCCGCGTGCTTCCGTGTTTGCACAGACGGGGCATGTTCCCTCCACATAGCGGTCGGGGAGGAACTTCTTCGCCTCGCCGTCATAGAACTGCAATTCCTTCCGCTCCGTGAGGATCCCGCGGGCATGGAAGTCCTTGAAGAACTCCTGGGCCGTGACATGGTGAAGCGGGAGTGACGTGCGCGAATAGTTGTCAAAGCTCATCCCGAACCGGGAAAAGGCCTGCTTGTTCGCTTCATGGTAGCGGTCCACCACAACCTGAGGTCTGACCCCTTCTTTGTCGGCGGTGATCGTGATGGGAACACCGTGTTCGTCCGAGCCGCACATGAAGATGATGTCGCGCGCCTTGAGCCGCTGATAGCGGACATAGATGTCCGCGGGGAGATATGCTCCCGCCAGATGCCCCAGATGAATGGGACCGTTGGCATAGGGCAATGCGGCGGTCACCAGAATACGTTCTGCCTGGATCATGCTACCTTCAAAGGATGTGGGCTTTCAGCTGTCCGGCCAGGTTATACAGTACCAGTTTAATGTAGACATTTCTTTCCACAAGGGAAATTGCCCGGTCGATCTCACCCAGGACGGCGGGGATGTCTGCCCCGGGGTACCGCGCGACGAACTTTGACAGCGGCTCGTGCTGGTCCACGT
>JADLEA010000544.1 GCA_020846365.1 Bacteroidota bacterium | reverse complement strand
GGAATTAAGCGGGGTGAATAACCGCATCCAGGAGGCCACGGCGGCGGGGAAACGCGTGTTCGAGATCCTGGATACGGAACCCGGCATCAAAGACCCGGCAGTACCTGTCCCTCTGCACGGATTCTCAACCTCCGTGGACTTCCATCAGGTGAGCTTTCACTACGTTGAGGGAGACCCCGTGCTGGTGGACGTCTCCCTTTCCATCCGGAAAGGAGAAGTTGTCGCCATCGTGGGTCCAAGCGGGGCGGGGAAGTCCACTCTGGTGGACCTGGTACCGCGATTCTATGACCCCACCTCGGGCAGTATTGCGATCGATGGCGTGGACCTGCGGAACGTCGAGTTGAGAGCGCTGCGCGACATGATCGGGATCGTCACGCAGGAAACCATCCTCTTCAACGATACGGTTCGGAACAACATTGCCTACGGTCTGGACGATTGTCCGATGGAGCGCATAGTCGAGGCGGCAAAAGCGGCGAATGCGCACAACTTCATTTCCGAGATGCCGGACGGATACGAGTCCCGGATCGGGGAACGGGGCGTGAAAATATCCGGCGGAGAACGCCAGCGGCTGGCCCTTGCGCGCGCGATACTGAAGAATCCGCCCATCCTGATCCTGGATGAGGCCACGTCGGCGCTTGACACGGAATCGGAGATCCTTGTCCAGGAGGCCATCGAACGGTTGATGGCGGGACGCACGTCGATTGTCATCGCTCACCGCCTCTCCACGGTGCAGCATGCCGACCGTATTATTGTCATCGAGGGAGGACGTGTGGTGGAAAGCGGAAAGCACGCCGACCTGTTGAAGAAACGGACCGGCCTGTACAAGAAACTGTTCGAAATGCAATTCAGGGTCTGACGATGCCTGCTTTCCGGTACGCGATCACCGGCCTGCTGCTCCTCTTCGCGGCGTCCTGTTTCTTTTCCATCGCCGTGAACTCGCTGGCCCTCGGCCTCCTGGCACTTGCGTGGATCGCACACATGGTCACCGAACGCCGCTGGATCATGCGATCTACTCCCTATGATCTTTTCTTTCTCGCGTACATTGCAGCGGAAATCCTGGCTACGCTGTTCTCCGTCAACCGCCCGCAGTCGTTCCTCTTTGCCAAGCGCCTCCTGCTCATCGGCATCGTGTACGCCCTGGTCACCCATCTCTCGCAGACGCGGGACGTGCGCCGGTTTGTGCTGGTCCTGCTTGTCAGCGCGACAGCCGTGGCCGCCATCGGCGTGGCCAAGCTGCTCCTCGCAGATCCCGCGGACGTTGTGCGGCTGGGCATCTTCCAGTTCTACATGACCACGTCCGAGTTGATGATGATCGCCCTCCTGATGGTCCTTCCGTTTGTGATCTCCCCTGGCACGCCGCGGGGAGTCCGGATCGCGGGACTGCTTGCACTTGTACCTCTGGGTGTGGCGCTCTATGCAACGGTGACCCGCGGGGCATACCTGGCGGCTGCGGCCGGTGCGTTGTTCATTGCGGTGGTCAGGAACAAGAAGATGCTCATCCCGCTTACAGCCGTGGTGATCCTGGTTGTGTTTTTCGCTCCCCCCTATGTCGAGCAACGGCTGCAGAGTATCGTAGACCCCGGCCATCCGGAAAATGCAAGCAGGCTTGCCCTCTGGGAAACCGGCTGGACCATCTTCACGCACTATCCCGTCTTCGGCGTCGGCGATATCGACCTCCGTGAACTGTACGATCGCTACGCTGCCGTGGAAAACCCCGAACACCACGGACACCTTCACAATGTTCCGCTCCAGATCCTCGTCACGCTCGGCATCGTCGGCTTTGCCGCCCTCTACGCCCTGTTTGCCCGGATTGCGGTTGAGGAATGGCGGACCTATCACCGGGTGAAGCACGATTGGTTCCGGGGCTCTGTGGCTTTGGGTGCCCTCGGTGTGTTCGTGGGTTTTCATGTCATGGGACTCACCGAGTGGAGCTTCGGGGACCAGGAAATTGTCATCCTGTTCTGGATAACCGTCGGCCTATCCCTTGCGGCGGGACGGGTTTCTCAGTCTGAATCACCTCGGGACCTGGCCGGATAGAGCCGTGGCGACGCTTACCGTCATAACACTGACACTGAACGAGGAACTCAACATCGTATCCTGTCTGGAGAGCGTGCGTTGGGCCGATGAGCTCCTCGTTATCGATGCGGGGAGTTCCGACAAGACGGTGGAGCTTGCGCGCACATTCACGGACCGGGTGTTCACGATCGCGTGGGAGGGGTATGGCGCGGCGCGTAATTTTGGCCTGAAGCAAGCCACCGGCGATTGGATCCTCTGGCTGGATGCCGATGAAAGGGTGACGCCGGCGCTGGCCGAGGAGATCCGCGGGATCCTCAAGGAGAATGCACAAACCGTCGACGGGTACGCGGTGGCCCGGCGGGCCTATTTCCTCGGACGATGGATCCGTCATTGCGGGTGGTATCCCGGCCGGGTCATCCGGTTGTTCCGGCGGGGAAAAGGGAAGTTCAACGAAACCCGCGTGCACGAACAGCTGTTCGTTGAGGGGCGGGTAGTCAACACGCGGCACGACCTGATCCACCTTACCGATCCGAATCTGCAGCACTACATGCAGAAATTCAATCGCTATACTTCGCTGGCTGCGATTGATCTGGTCGCCTCCGGCAGAACGTTTTCCCTGACAGATCTGATTTTCCGGCCTCCGTTTCAATTTGTGAAGATGTATATTGTGCGGAGGGGTTTCCTGGACGGGATGGAGGGGTTCATCCTCTCCGTGCTTTCCTCCGCATATGTCTTCACGAAGTACGCGAAACTCTGGGAGAGCCGGCACGCCCCGTATGCCGGGGGATCGCCGGAACACGATTCAGCGCCCGGAAGTTGACCACCACACGCGGAGATGCTCCATGGACGAAGCACAGAAATTGCAGCTCCTCTTCACCCAGCTGGTCATCATGTTTCATGCGGCCTGCATGCAGCAGCTGGGGAAAGTCAAACATCCGGTCACGGAGAAGCTCGAAAAGGACCTTCCGGCTGCGCAAAGCACGATTGATCTTCTCGACATGCTCCATGCGAAAACCAAAGGAAATCTTTCCCCCGAAGAGGAGCAACTGATTTCCCAGGTGATTCAGGAGCTGAAGCTCACGTATGTGCAGGAAAGCAAGTCATGAAACTCGCGATCATCGGGAACCTGAACAAACCCGGCTTGCAGGATGCGGTGGCGAAGCTCGTGAGGAGCCTTGAGGGGGGGAAGGGTGACTATGTGATCGATGAGCACATCGCCGGCCTTCTGCTGCGTGCCGGAGTGCATGTGCCTGATCAACGGTTGCGTTCGCGGGATCAGTGTGTCAGGGAAGGCGATCTCCTCGTGGCCTTTGGAGGAGACGGCACGATCCTGGCCGCTGCCAGAGCCGTCGGGTCCCGCGGGATTCCCATCCTTGGCGTAAACCTCGGCAAGTTGGGTTTTCTGGCCGAACTTTCTCCGGATGAGTTTCCGGCGGTAACGGCCGACCTGATGGCGGGGAAGTTCCGCGTCGAAGAACGTCTTGTGCTTGAAGCGACCTCTCCCGCCCTCCCGAAGGGCCCCATCTACGCGGTCAACGATATCGTCGTCGACAAATCCCGATCATCCCGTCTCATCGATGTGCACACACACATTGACGGCGCGTTCGCCGTCACGTATCGCGGAGACGGTCTGATTGTCTCGACCCCCACGGGGTCGACCGGGTACGCCCTCTCCAACAACGGACCGATCGTGATACCCACTTGCGGGGTCATCGGCATCACCCCCATCTCCCCACACACCTTGAACGGAAGGCCGATCATCGTGCCTGACACAAGCCGCATCCGCATTGTCGTGGAGTCGACCAGCGGAGAAGCGTTATTGTCTGCAGATGGTCAGGAGGAAGCGCTCGTGAACCCTCCCCTGGAGGTGTTCATCGCCAGGGCGCCGTTCCCCATCAGAGTGGTGAAGCGGGGGGATCGATCGTATTTTGATGTCTTGCGGGCGAAGCTTTTCTGGGGGGCCGATGCCCGGACGGTGTAGTGCCCCGTCCCTCTCGGTCCGGCGCAAAGCGGGGGGTCAGTTGTTCAGCGCTCCCTCACTGATCCAGGCCCGTATGCCGTTGATCTGATTCTGGTTCAGTGCCCTCCGGTTCAAGGGCATGCGTTCCCCGACCCTTCCTTCAATCCTCATCACGATCACGCTTTGAGCCGGTTCCCCCCGGATGACGACCAGTTGTCCGCCGAACATGAGGTTGTCGTACGACGTAAGCCGCAGCGCGCTCTGTTGCTGCCCGTCTCCATGACAGCCCGTCAATGCGCATGTCTGGTTGAACAGCGGCTGTACGTGTTGTGCGTAGCTGACATTCGAGATGGGGAAGACGACATTCGAAGGACTATCCTCATCGACCGGGTTTTCGTCTTTGCAGCCCCAGCCCAGGAGCGCGAGGAGGGCAAGCAGGGATATGACGGGACGCAGAGTCATGTCCCGGGCTCCGGGTTCTGCGCCGCCAGGTAGAGCAACCCGCCAAGGTGTGCGGAGACCACGTAGGCGTAGAACATGGTGAAGAAGATCCCGATGAGGAAAATCAGGATTCCTGCGGGCGCGAGGGACTGGACCCCGATGCTGATCAGCGCAACGATAAGGGTGTTCTGCCAGTTGTCGCCGAACAGCCGCACAACGCGCACGACGTCGACGGCGTCGCTGATCCGTTCCCGCTCGGCAAACCGGAAAAGCAGTATCGGCGTCACGAGGTTCAGCGCCAACCCGTAGGGGATCATCAGGAGCGTGACGCCGAACAGATAGATGGACATGATAACCGGAATGGTTTCCGATTCGCCGTTCGCCGCACCGATGACGGCGAGGCCCACGACGGGGATAAACAGTATTGCCATGGGGAGAAGGTAGATGATGTACGCGACGCAGAACTTGATCCCGATGACGAACTTCCTGCCGATGCCGTTCCAGCCGGGGAGCACCGGGGTCTCCTGACGCATCACGCGCTGTGTGACCTGCACGAGGTACCCGACGAAGACCGGTATGCCGATGCCGACGAGGCAGAGGAGCATCCAGAGCGACGCGATCGCCGACTTTGAAAACCAGCGAGGGTCCTTAAAAAAGGAGGAAAATGCTTTGCCAAGATCATTCATGGCTGCTCGGAATATTCAATCGTAGAGAAAGTATACGGAAGCCCGGAGTTGTATTCAAGCAAATAGCCGAATTTCGTTGCTTTTTTCGATCTTTTTCGCTACTCTAGGACGTATTCTAGCGGCGGAGGTTTCATTCTGCCGCGCAGAAGAGTGCACCTCGGGGCTGTAGCTCAGCTGGGAGAGCGCGTGAATGGCATTCACGAGGTCAGGGGTTCGATCCCCCTCAGCTCCACGAAAAGCCTTCCCTTGAATAGGGAGGGCTTTTTTTGTGGATCTGCCTGAGCTGTGCAGACGCTCTCGACACTCTCACCTCGTTTGTGGCTATTCCATCGGCCACACATCCGTTGCGATTTCTCACTAGGAAGGGATCTCCGCTGCAGAATGCCAGTCGACCCCAAAAGCAGTGGGGTCGGTGGTTGATGACCGCGGAATGGAAGAGCCCGGCGATGATTGCCAGGTTCCTTCTTCACCCTCCTGAGGCTGGTTTCAGCGGACGAGTACGAGCTTGCGTGTTTCCACAAACCTGCCGGCAGTCAATCTGCACAGATATACACCGCTGGAAAGTCCCGAACCCTCAAACTGTACCTCGTGAATCCCTGCCTCTCGTCTCTCATCCACAAGCACAGACACCTCACGGCCGAGAACGTCGTAGACACTCAACCGCACCATGTACGATCCGGGCAGCTCGTACTTGATGGTCGTGCTCGGGTTGAAGGGGTTGGGGTAGTTCTGAGCAAGGCTTATACGTGCCGGCATCCTCCCATCGGTGGGACTCACGTCTAGCGGCCTGGACATCCTTCGGTAGATCCTGCCCGAGTCGGTGGCAAACGTCATTCCCCCTGCTGATGCGAAGGCATGCACCTTGTGCCCGCTCAGTCCGGCAGAGTCTGGCAACCATGACAGGCCATCATCCGTGCTCCGAAACACCCCTCCGGCATATGTTGAAGCAAGCACGTCTCCCTGCCGATCCACAGAGAGAGCAACCACTTCCGATCCTCCCGGGAGACTGCTGGCTTGCGTCCACGATCCTCCCGCATCCGTTGAGCGAGCCACTCCCCACAGCGCTCCGGCAAATACCTCATGAGCGGCCCGAGCCACGACACAATTGATGCTGCGGTTTGGGAGACCCGGATTGGGGTTCACCCACCAGGTGAGCCCGTCATCGAGAGAGAGGATGACACCGTCTCCCCCCGTCGCCCCATACACCGGACCTGCTGAGTCTGCCGCAATGTCCGCAACTCTCCGTGTGGTGAATCTCTTCATCAATGTCCAGGTCTCCCCCTCATCCGTGGAGCGATAGATGTTGCCCCAATCCACGCTGGCAAGAAGCGTGTTTTGTTTCGTGGCAGCGAGGCTGTGGACCGTGCCGTACATCCCCTTTATAGAGTCTTGACTTGAGCATCTCCAGGAGAGGCCGCCGTCTGTCGACTTGAAGACTCCGCCGTTCGGTGAAAAGAGAGAGGTTCCAGCAAAAAGGTTCTTCTGGTGATCCTGCATGAGACATGTTATGATCTGTGGAAATATCCCCTCGCTCGACTCGATCCACATCTCTCCGTTATCATTCGACCGGAAGACGCCTACGTCCGTGCCGGCAAGGACCGTCAACGAATCAACACAAAGGAGGGATTTAATGTGTGTTTCCGCGATCCCCCCGTTTGCGTGTTGCCACGTCGCACCCCCATCCGTCGAACGGAACACTCCGCGAGCCGATCCCGAGTAGAGCCGTGTCGCATCAATAGGGAGCACGGAACACACGGTCCACTCCTGCAGACCCAGGCTGCTCCAGCTTGTGCCTCCATCGGAGGTCCGGTATACTCCCCCGGGCAAGCTTGGATCAAGAGGCTCTACCCCCGCGAAGATCTCACCGCTGGCAAGAGTGGCCAGAGCACATACCCTATGGTAATCGGCCAATGGGGTCGAACTCCAGGTCTCGCCGCCGTCTGTGGATTTGCGGAGGCCATTGACATTTCCCACGTAAAGATTCCCAGCGGAATCTTCACAGATTGCCTCTCCTCCAGTGGAGCTCACCTTCACCCATCCTGTGTCGTTCTCACTTCTTCGGAAGAGGGCCCACGAGTGAGTGGCCAGCAGTCCGTGCTTCTGGCTAAGAAGCAGGTCCGCGATTGACTCGCCCGAAAGCCCATACGAGAACCATGTCAATCCGCCGTCGAGTGAACGTAACACGCCCCCCGGACTTGGGTTCCTCGTTCCCCGAATGACTGCAAGGCCTGCAAATAGCATACCTCCAGGAGACATCATGAGACCTCGAAATGAATGGTCATCGAGCCCCCCTTTCGTCCATGTGACTCCCCGATCGGTGGATTTCCAGAAGCCCGATCCTCCGGCGAGAATATTGCCGGCAGTGTCGACTATAAGCGCCTCTTGCCCGGGACTTATGTCGCGACTGCAGAGCCCCCATGTCGAACCGTCATTTGTAGTGCGGTAGATGCCCTGGCTCGTCCCCGCG
>JADLEA010000543.1 GCA_020846365.1 Bacteroidota bacterium | reverse complement strand
TACGGACACGGACTCCATCATGCCGCTGCACGACTGATGCACGCCGGTGCCGATCTCTTTGCAGTCGCCACTTTGAATGAAGCGATGTCTCTGCGTGAAATTGGCTCGGGCTGGCCGATCCTCCTGCTGAGTCCACTCCTGGTTGAAGAAGACCGGTATGTCGCTGAATTCGGACTCACAGCAACGGTGTCGAGTTCCGAGGAGGTCAAACGTCTCGCACGGGCAGGTCGAAAAGCGGGCAGACCCGTCGAGGTTCATCTCAAGATCGACACAGGCACGGGGCGTCTTGGTGTATGGCATCCCGATGCATCGATCCTCTATGATGAGATTCGTGCAACTCCGGAACTGCGCCTTGCCGGAATTTTCACGCACTTCGCTGCATCCGATGACGATCCAGAGTTCACCGCCGAACAGCGCCGCCGTTTGGTGGCCGCTCTCGCGCGTTGTGGATCGATAAATACGTCATCGCTTTTCATTCATGCGGACAACAGCGCTGGCTTGGAAAGCATCGAGACCGCTGGACCTTTCAATGCCGTCCGCATCGGGCTTCTTCAATTCGGCGTGTTACCGTGTGCGGGATCGCTGCTGTCATCAGTCCACACCGAACCCGTCTTCAGCCTGAAAACAAAGGTGGGGCTGGTGAAGCGCCTTCCTGCGGGAACAACCATCAGCTACGGTCGTACCTGCACGCTTCAGCGGGACTCAACGGTTGCAATCCTCTGCGCGGGATACGCTGACGGCCTTTCGCGCTCTGCAAGCAATCGAGGCCAGGCACTCATAAGAGGTACCCGATGCAGAATACTTGGCCGCGTTACGATGGACCAGACCGTGGTGGATGTCACGGACGTCCCCGGTGTCGCGGCGGGCGATGAAGCCGTGCTCGTGGGTAAACAGTTGTCGGGGGAAATCACGCTCTCTGAATTCAGCCAATGGGCCGATACCATCCCGTGGGAAACCTTGACGTCCATTACCAAGCGTGTTCCCCGCGTGTACCGAACTCCTCTCGGGCTCTGATGGGGCGCGGCCCCGGGCAAAGGCGCGCGGTGCCGAGAAGAGATCCCCACGGACGCGTCTACTTGCCGATGGCGTAAACACGAAATCCAAGCGCCTTGAGTGCGGCATGCGGCAGGATATTGCGCCCGTCAAAAATAAACGCGGGCTTCTGCATCGCCTCAAATAGCCTTCGAAAATCGAGCGTCTTGAACTCGTCCCACTCCGTCACCACGACAAGCGCGTGAGCCCTTTCCGCCGCGGCGTAGGGTGAGTCCGCGATCGTCAGGCGGCTGCCTTCCGCTCCCGCCCCCGTCGATTCTCTGTGGATGACTTCAGGTGGGACCTTCGGATCGTACACGGCAACATGCGCCTGTTCAGCAAGAAGATCCTTCACGACACTGATGGCGGCCGATTCCCGTGTGTCGTTCGTGTCCTTCTTGAAGGCAAAACCGAGGACGGCAATCTTCTTGTCCGCCACCGAATTGTACAGGGTGCGAACGATCTTCGCTGCAAAGCGCCGCTTCTGCCAGTCGTTCATACGCACGACGTGATCCCAGTAGGACGCGACTTCAGGCAATCCAAAGTGCTCGGACAGGTAGACAAGGTTTAGGATATCCTTCTGGAAACAAGAGCCGCCAAACCCCACGCTCGCCTTGAGAAACTTTGGGCCGATGCGCGAATCCCGGCCCATTGCATTCGCGACTTCATCGACATCGGCACCCGTCGCTTCGCACAAGGCGGAGATCGAGTTGATCGACGAAATGCGCTGCGCAAGGAAGGCATTGGCCACGAGCTTGGAAAGTTCCGATGACCAAAGGTTGCTCGTGATAATGCGATCCCGCGGGACCCAGCGCGCATAGATGTCCACCAGGGTCTTCACCGCGCGATCCCCCTCAGGGGTCTTCTCTCCTCCAATCAGCACACGGTCCGGCGAGAGCAGATCTGCAATGGCAGTTCCCTCTGCAAGAAACTCGGGATTCGAAAGCACCTGATGCACAATCCCGCGCCCATTCGCACCCAGGATGTCCTTGATCGTTTCAGCCGTCTTGACCGGAATGGTGGACTTTTCTACGATGATCTTGGGGGAGTCCGCAGCTTCAGCGATGGTGCGTGCGACGGATTCGATGTAGCGAAGATCCGCCGCACGGCCCGCGCCAACACCATAGCTTTTTGTCGGAGTATTCACCGCGACAAAGATCAGATCGGACTGTTTGATGGTCGCCGTGACCTCGGTTGTGAAAAACAGGTTGCGACCTCGGCACTTGCTCACGACTTCATCAAGTCCGGGTTCGTAGATCGGCAGCGATCCCGAATTCCATGCCGCGATGCGTGCAGCATTCATGTCGACCACGGTGACCGTCACATCCGGGGCCTTCAGGGCTATCATCGCCATTGTGGGTCCACCCACATATCCGGCGCCAATACAGCAGATTTTCATCGTTTCAAATCGAGGTCAGCACACTTTCGGTTTTTGCCATTTGGCCGTTTCCGATCAGACGCCACAAAAAGGCGGGCTTCAAGAAAGCCCGCCGGACGCGCCAACACAGTGGCATCTATGCGGGGTGGGGAGCGGGAGCCGCACCTCCCATGGGTTCAGGCAGCACCTTTTCCTGCGCCTTCTTTGCGCCCCGGTCTTCCGGCTTGGCAGGGGGCAGCGTGATTGCTTCCGGCACCACCGGTGATCGGATCTCTCCAAATTCGACGATCTCCTTAACATGACGCCCCTCGATCGTTTCATGCTCGAGAAGCGCTTCGGCGATCTTGTCCAACGCGACGCGATGATCCGTGATGATCTGCTTCGCATGGGCATAGGTTTCGTCCACGATCTTCTTGACCTCGGTGTCGATCAGATG
>JADLEA010000542.1 GCA_020846365.1 Bacteroidota bacterium | reverse complement strand
GGTGTACCACCCACCCCCGATGTTGATGCCCACAAGGGGTTTCCCTTCCAATCCCGCCGATTGAAGAAACTGCGAGACCATGCGCCGGTCATCATCCGAAGGGTACATCCGGATTGTCCGGTCTGTGACGGGAACCCCGGCCGCTTCGAGCGCGTCCAGGTTAAACTGGGTATTGTGAACGCCGCCACCCCTCGGTTCAACGATGAGGGTGTACGCGTAGGTACGCCACCGAAAACGGTACCCGATCCTGACCTTTGCCCCGCTGAGCCGCGTGACCAGGGCGGTGCGGGGGTTGCCAAACAGGTCGAACACAACATCGTAGCCGCGGCGTCGCACCATCCGGATGAGCCCCGGACCCGATAGCGCATGCCGGTCGTACACGAGCGCCTCGGACACGTCAGGGTGCGACCTGACGATGTCTGCCCCGGGGGGCTCGGTCAACACGTCAAGTGCAGCCGAAGGAAACGCTTTGCGAATATTCTGCAGGACGATCGTGGAAAGCAGAACGTCGCCCACGGCACGCAACTTGATCACCAGAATGCGCCGGGTGTGGGCGGGGAGCGAGGAATGTCGTACGACGGTCGCGATCGGCATACCGCTCAATATATCCAATCACGGAAGAAGAAGCAAAGCTGTTGCGTGGGTCAGATCCAGTGGTTCTTCTTGAAGAGGAGCAGCATCCCCCCCGCAACGACCACCATCCCGACGGTGGTGGCCAGCACGCCGTGTTCCCACGTGGCGATCGGCAGGTGCACAAAGTTCATCCCGAAGAATCCGGTGATGACGCTCAACGGCAGAAAGATCGTGGAGATGATCGTGAGCACCTTCATCACCTGGTTCAGGCGGTTCGAGGTTACCGAGAGGTACGCGTCCAGAAGTGATGACACCATGTCCCGGTAGGAATCGGTCAGATCAG
Source organism: Bacteroidota bacterium (assembly GCA_020846365.1). Classification (GTDB taxonomy): domain Bacteria; phylum Bacteroidota; class Ignavibacteria; order UBA10030; family UBA6906; genus JAGDMK01. Next base: position 3,516 of record JADLEA010000542.1, on the reverse strand, counting down.
TCATCCGGACAAGGTGATCGTACACGTTGCGATAGTAGAACATCTCGTCAGCCGTGATCAGGGGAAACTCGCCCCGTGAGAGCCGGCTGAGCATTTCACGCTGGTACACGGCGACCCTTCTGACGGTCATGATATTCCGCTTGAGCTGCAGAATGCGCATCATTGCCGACTGATCGGGGTCGTGGAAGACCTCCTCTTCCATCCCATCCAACGCATCATCGAGGTTGTCCATGATGGGCGTGTAGTTGTCCACGATGTCATCGATGATCATGTGGAAGAGGAAGTCGGGCCCGCGCCCGAGAAACTGCGGATTCTTCGCGCAGAGCTGGGCGGCATAGTTCACCGATCGCAGCGGCTTGTAGTGATGCGTCACCAGCAGACGGGTGGTGAGGAAGGCGCTGAGCTGGGAGGTGCGGATCTCAAGCCGTGACATTGCCTCGGTGCTGTCAGCGGCCGGGACGCCTTCGACCGGATTGAAGATAACGAACAGATACTCCCCGTAGTCCTCTACTTTCGGGAGGTGACCTTCTTCTTCACGCCCCCGCTGACAGTCCTCTATGGCAATCGGGTGGAAGTCGCACATGGAGACCAGCAGCGTCTCCTCTTCCGCCTCCATGGGATCCTCCATATCCACCCAGAGGATCCCATTTTTGTCCTGCATGGCCTGTCCCAGCTCCTTCAACGTGAGCTTTCGAATCTCGCCATTGAGGTATTGATAGCTGGTTACCATGCAACCTCCCGATCTGGTATACGTCTGCGCGGACTATTGACGCCGAGTGCTACGAACCGTTGCCGGAACCGCTTTCTTTGGCCGCTTCCGTCGCCGGGACGGGGCGGATCCAATCGCCGAAGTTGATGAGTTCCTCCATCCGGCACGACCAGACCAGTTTTCCGTCGTACACGGTGATGTCCGGACAGCCGTCGCACATGCTCAAAGCGCCGCTGGGCATGAAATCGGCCGGCTGTATGATCATGACCGATTGCATATGCAGGCGTTTGAAGAACAGGGACGGCGACCGGAAGGCGTCGTGCAAATACGCGGTTCTGGTGCGTGCCAGACCCGGATCGAGCGGAGACAGCCAGAGCATCGTCCTCCCCCGCCGAAGCACCTTGATCTTTGTGTAGGCAAGATACGTTCCCCGCAGGAGATGGTGCAGTGTCTGCCCGAGCTCCATGAACTTCGGGCCGACATAGCCGAAGATCTTGTCCTTGGTGCCGACCCGCATCGTGAGCAGCCACTTGAAATGATCCGGACGCTCCGTTCCGTTCAGATACGCCGACGGCATGAATCCCGGATTGGTCTTCCGGATCTCCGCAACGATGTCCGTGGACATGATGCTCGTCTTCCGGTCTTCCTGGATGGCGTAGGCGATGGGCGCCATATCCACCTTGTTCCCACCGACGAAGTATTCATACCCTTTGTAGATGGGCGCGGCACGGTAGGCGATGAAGACCAGGATGTGCACGATATCGATGTGTTTCTGTCCCCACGCGACGATCTCCGGGACGTCTTTCAGCGTGTGCTCGTACACCGTGGCATTGAACGCGCAGGAAATGTCCCCGGCGTCGGCAAGCATGCGGGCGTAGTGAAGCCGGAGTTCGTTCAGCTCAACCTCCGACTTCCCCTTCATATGCGGGCGGTTCTGGCCGCTGTCGATGTGGAACGTAAAGCCCGTGACACCGGCCTTTTTTAGCGCCTTGAGCTTTTCCGGCGTGAGCGCGAGCCCGTTGGTGTTGATAATCGGCTTCTGTCCCATGTCCACGATCATCGAGACGATGCTCTCGATTTCGGGGTGGGTCAGGGGATCTCCCCCTGCGATGGAGACACCGTCGGTTTTGCGCAGACGGTTGAAAGTTTCAAGTTCCTTCCGGATTTCAGCAAGCGATTTGTGGCCTTTGGGATCGTTCTTCCTGTAGCAGCCGTCGCAATAGAGGTTGCACGAGCTCGTCGGCTCCAACCAACTGATAGCATTGTCCGGCAGGGTCCATGGGAGCCTGTAGAGCTCCGTGTGATCAAGCAGACCTTCCATGAGGATTCCTTCGGGATGAATGTGAAATGGAAAACCCATGTAACATACGAAACGCAATTGAAATCGTCAAGAAAAACCCCGCCCGGACCCGCATCCGGAGACGAAGGAATGACTGAGTGAGCCACACCTCCAACGATATCTTTCTTCGGAATTGAGTATATTGAGTCCCACACAGTCCTGCATCTGCTCACCAGACCCGCATCTCATGGCACTCGCTGCTGATCGACCCGTCCATTCTGCCGCGTTCCGGCGCCGCAGAGCGTTTAACTGGCTTCCGCTCGGACTCACGTACGCGTTCCTGTACATGGCGCGGTACAATCTCACCGTCTCCAAGAATGCTCTGGGCGACCTGATGCCCAAGGAGGCGTTCGGCATCATCTTCGCCGCCGGCACCATCACGTACGCCTTCTCGTTTCTGATCAACGGTCCGCTCACCGACAAGATCGGCGGCAAACGGGCAATGCTGATCGGCTCGGCCGGCTCCGCGCTGATGAACATCCTCCTCGGCGTGGTGGTGTATGGCATACTGGTCGAGCAGTGGACACTGAATCTCACCCTCGCCTTCTCGGTCATCTACGCGCTGAACATGTATTTCCAGAGTTACGGCGCGGTGGCGATCGTGAAGGTCAATGCGTCCTGGTTCCATGTACGCGAACGCGGGATCTTCGGAGGGATCTTCGGCATCCTCATCTCCCTCGGGTTGTACTTTGCCTTCGACTGGAGCCAGGCGGTCGTCAACATGACGGAGCGGATGAACCCCGAGAACCCGCAGTACTGGCTGGTGTTCTTCATCCCCGCCGCTATTCTGCTCTTCTGGGTTTTGGTCGATATCTTCATTCTCCGCGATACTCCGGGGCAGGCCGGCTTCGCAGACTTCAACACCGGCGATGCTTCCTCCGGCGAGGCCGACACGCCGTTCAGCCTCAAGGATATCCTCCTCCGCATCTTCACGAATCGCGTTATCATCATCGTGGGATTGATCGAGTTCTGTACGGGAATCCTCCGGAACGGGGTCATGCACTGGTTTCCCATCTTCGCAAAAGAACAGCTTGTGGCCGATCCGGCGGTGGCCGGCGGATGGAATTTTTGGCTGAACAACTGGGGCCTCATGCTGATGCTCGCCGGCGCGGGAGGAGGCATGCTCGCCGGATGGATGTCCGACCACCTGTTCGGCTCCCGGCGGGCCCCCGTGGCCGGCATCTTCTACACCGTGCTCCTGCTCGCCGTGGTCGGCATGACGTTTTCCCTCTATGGCAATCCCACCCGGTTGGGAATCCTGGTCTGTATTGTCTCTGTTGCCGTGATCGGGACTCACGGGATGTTGAGCGGCACGGCGACGATGGACTTTGGAGGGAAGAAGGCGGCGGCGACTGCGGTGGGACTTATTGACGGACTGGTTTATCTGGGGACGGGGGTACAGTCCCTGTCTCTCGGTTTCATCACCTCATGGAACTGGCAGTATTGGCCGGTGTTCCTGATCCCCTTT
>JADLEA010000541.1 GCA_020846365.1 Bacteroidota bacterium | reverse complement strand
TCTCCGTAGTTGCCGCGTAAGGATTGCCTTCCTGTAGAAGATGTTGCATGCCCACGCCGCGTTCAATCCTACCACATTCACCACCAGATACCATTCAAGCTCGCGAAACAGCGAGAAGATCATAAGAATGAAAAGCTCGGTCCCGAGCCCGAGGAATCCCGAGAGTCTCAATGCAATCCGGTCGCCGTACCAGAGCTCCGGATGGAAGGTCCCGAGGCCCTTCTGCGACCACTGGTCGATCCGCACCATGAGTCTATCCTGCCATCCATACAGCACAAGATAGAGTCTCTGCATCATCCGGGTGTGCGAATCCTCCAGAGAGTCCACCTGTTGTACCTCTTCCACAACCCGATTTGTTGGATAAGCGTTCTGGAGGTGGAGAAAGGATGTTTGGTAGAAGACGTGGTACGACACGCGCAGAGTAGTACCCAGGAAGCCTGCGATTGCGAGTACAAACAGGAAGGGCTGTCCTGAGTCGTGATACAATGAGAGGGACACTGCGCCGAACACCGCCAGGTTCACAGCGATGTCACCCAATGAATCCAGAAAGCGGCCGAGGCGCGAAAACATCTGTTTGGCCCTCGCCAGCTGCCCATCGATGCTGTCCAGGAGATCCTTGGAAGTCACTAAGAGGCCAGCCAACGGGTACCAGGTCGGGCCTCCGAGTGCAAACACCGCCGCCGATGCGAACCCTGCGACGATGGAGGCCGCTGTCACCTGGTTCGGAGTCACGCTAGTCCGGTAGAGAAGCCGGACAAACTGGTGGGCGATGGGTCTGAGGAGATAGGTATTGATCAGTTCGTCGGAGACGTCAGACTTGATTGATGACTGATAGGTTGGCCCGGCACGGGAGGTCATAGAGCAAAATAGCGATTCCGAACGCTCATCGCAAGCAATCCGTCGCTTGACCCGTCTCCCCCAAAAACCAATATTGTGTGGAAGGAGTCTTCAATAGCCGCCTCAAGCGAGTGAAGGTGCCAGAAGAGCATGGGCCTCCATGATGTGCGGGCCTGAGGCGTTCGCCGTCAGCGAATCAGCAGGAGTTTCTTCGTAGCCACGAATGCTCCCGCCTCGAACCGGCAGATGTATACTCCGCTTGCGAGTTGTCGCCCATCGAACCTGATTTCGTGATAGCCTGCCGCCTGCTCGCCCTCCTGAAGCACCGATACCCGTTGTCCGAGCATGTTAAACACTGCGAGCGTCACACGTGAACGAACGGGTAGACCATAGCGTATCATCGTTGTGGGATTGAACGGATTTGGATGATTCTGGAACAGCAGGAAGGTTTCCGGGATTCCATCCTCGTTCGCTTCTACTCCGGTCGTCGTGACGAAGGCCGGATCATAACTCTGGGCATAGAATCTACTGCTCTCGAGCGAGTCTCCCACGGTTGTCACGGCATAGTAGTATGCGACGCCGGGCATTGCACTGGAATCGCTATGTGCAACGACATCCGGGGGAACTTGTGACAACAGTACGAATTCGCCATCGGACCGCTCTGCGCCGCGATAGACCTTGTAGCCAGCGACGTTTGGACCCGGATCAGTACTGACGGTCCACGCGAGGCTGATCGCATCCTCTCCCGAAGTGACACTCAGGGTCTTAGGGGGGAGAGGCGGTGGTGCAATCGCGTATCCGCTTTCATACGCGGCGATCGCACGCCGGAAAGTCTGGAAAAGCGAGTCCCTTCCGGTGAGGACACTATCATTCTTCGCCGTCGCGCTGATGAGCCCCTGCCTGTATTGCCGTCCTATTGATACGCACTTTTCCCGGCTCAGACCCGCCGATGCCTCAGCCATAACGATCCTGACCGACTCCCCGGGAACCAATCTGTACGGGCCATAGCCGTTGGTGGCGCTGAAACCGCCCGGGGTACCCAGGGCCGGGTTGCCGGTGGGAGACGAAAACGCGCCCGATGGCTCAACTTGCCATGCATGACGCGGACTCTTGTGACCCCGGGTGATGAGTTCAAACTGTCTCGCCATTTCCTCCGCATCGGCTTCTGTGGAACGAATGAATTCCGGTTCGTCGGAACCCTCCCATGAAGTTGTCGAAGGTTGGGTAAGATCATCCGTCGTATCGGTGGTAGACCTGTCGGCATGGATGGTCACGACGCCGCTGAACTGCGCAGCCCCGAGTCGGTCGGTGGTATCTGTCGGGTCATAGTACGGATCCCAGATCGGACCGCCGATGTTGTCGTATGAGGTAAAATTGGGAAACCTGCCGTGCCAGGCGAACTGGGCACGAAACTGCTCGCCAGGCGGATCTGCCATCACGCCGTCACCCCGGGTGTCCAGCATGGTATTGTATCCCCATCCGGTAGCGTTTCCGATGACGTACCGGGTATCCGCACAGATGGCGAGCCGGTAGAAGAAACAGAAGTATACGGAATCAAGCGTCACGCCCGGTCGTTCAAGCACCGGATCTGCATCCGTGTTCCCTGAGTTTGTGAATGTGTATTCCTGAATGATGTAGTTGTCGTGCAGACCGTCGGAGAACTGCAATATGCGTCGAGACATCGTAATGCCGATCGAGGAATTTACCGTGTTGGTTATGACACGGTCCGCCGGCAATGCACACAGCACGGTATCGACTTCATCCGGAACGGGAGGATATGATTCGACACCATCGACCGCCACCGCTGCCTTGCGAGCTCGTCCATAAGTGGCGATGGAGAGCGGGGTGAAATCCTCCGAGCCGTCGGAACGCGGACCGACGTTCAGGACCTTGCGCGGGTGAAGTTCGCCCGACTGGTCCGTGAACTGTGTCGTGGCGATCCAGAGTCCTTTGGATACTTGCATATCCTGCCTGGGGTATTGCGCAGGCCATCGCCATCCGTCCTGTGAGCTCAGCACACGGGACTCCTCCGGTTCACAGCCGTACGATGAGAACAAGTTATGCAATGTCCCGACCGACATCCACCTAAACACTGGCGCCGGAGGTTCGTGTGGAGCTAACGTCGAAGCACGGTAGACGCCGCTGCCATCCGTAGAAACGAAGAGGTCATCATCTGCAGTCATGGCCAAACCGGTTATGGCCGTCGAAGGCAGCCCAACTGTTTCATTTGACCAGGTCGCACCATTGTCCGTCGACCGAAAGATGGCGGTTGGAGTCCCTGCAAAGAGGTGACCGGAGGAATTGAAAGCGAGCGAATGCACATGTTGATCCGTGAGTCCCGAATTCGCCGGCACCCATGTGTCCCCGGAGTTCGAGGACACAAAAACGCCGCTGTTGCTGGTGCCCGCACATATCCATCCATCAAGTGGTGAGACTGCAATGGAGGCGACATCGGGATCCGCGAGACCGGAATTGGCCGCTCCCCATGTGGCGCCGTTGTTGGACGAACGGTACATTCCGGCTCCTCCCGTTGCTGCAAGGAGCGTCGTTTCTGCGATCACCGAGAGGGCTTGCACAACGGTCGCCGGAAGTCCGCTTCCGAGCGGGCTCCATGTTGCGCCGCTGTCGGCCGAAGAGAAAACTCCCGCCGTAGTCCCTGCGTAGAGTATTGCGGATGAACGGGCAATCAATGCGCGCACGTCGAGGGTGGTAAGACCGGCATTTGCCGGTGTCCATGTTGTCCCTCCGTCCGTCGTACGGTATATCCCCTTCGTGGACGTGCCGGCGAGAAACCGGAGCGGGGATGTTAGCGCGATGCACTGCACCTGAACCCCTTCAGGCGGCAGTGTCGATTCTGTCCATGTGGCATGTCCAATCGTTGAGAATATTCCGCTGTCCCGTCTCGCGACGACGACACGTGTGCCAAGCGATCCCATCACTCCCAGCCTTTCACCCTCCAGTCCGCCTCCCATGCGCGTCCACGTAGCGCCGGCGTCGTCGGATCGAAGAAGTCCGGTCGACGTGCCTGCAACAAAGTGCCAGGATGGGCTGCCAATGAGACAGCGCGGCTGCACGTCAAGGACTGCGCCAGTCGGATGCCAGCTCGTGCCTCCGTCAGTAGTCCTGTACACAACGTCGCCCGTTCCTCCTCCACAGAGTGCTGTTGCCCCGTGTTCTCCTACAGCCGCGGCGTCAGTCGCTCCGGCGCCCTTTACCCAATGTTTGCCGGTGTCGGATGAAACGTATACTCCGCTGTCGCCGGCAGCGAACAACAGCATCTGGGAATTCCGTGCAATGGCCCTCGCCGTAACCGGAGTGGGGGAGGTCTCCGTCAGAAACCAATCCTCTCCTTCGTTGTCGGAGCGGTACACGCCTTTGGTGGTCGCTGCCAGCACAGTGTTCGAGTCAAAGGCGCAGAACGTCGGGTCGATGGCATTTGAAGGGAGAGAAGACGTAGTCCAGTCATCTCCCTGGTTGGTGGAACGTGCTACTGAAGTGCTTGTCGACCCAACCAGCACCGTACCACGGAGCGTGAATCCCAGTTCTTTTCCAATCCTTCTCCAGAAATGGACTTGCTGCCAATGCTTGCCGTGATCATCAGAAGAGAACACGCTACCTCCTGAGACAGCGAAGAGACGGCCGGAAGGATAAACGCCGATCGTTGTGGCGGGCGACGAAGACACGGTTGGACCAATGCTTGATCGCGACCAGAATGCACCGTTTGGTTCAATCCTGAACACATACCCGGAATCATCGGTGGCATACACTGCACTGTCCGGACTCACAGCGATGCTCGTAATGTGTGCGGTCATCGCCCCATTGGCATTCTGCCACTGGAGGTTCTGGGCGAGCCCTTGATGGGAGACAGAGTGCCAGGTAAGGATCGCAGCTGCAAATCGCAGACCAAGACTGAAGGTGCGCATGGGATACCCCCGGAGTTCTGTCGGGCTGGAGGCGGGCGTGAGCAAATGAAAAAGGCCGCATCATCCGTCGGACGAAGCGGCCCTCAGTGTGATACCTATGTTCGCCCCCCAACGTCACTGACAAGGTAAGGCAGCGCATCGGGATTGTCAATGAAAAAGACGATCCTCTTCGCCTTGTTTCAACGTTCGTTTGACAAATTCTACGCTGGGCTGTATCTTCGAGTTGAATGCGGGGGAGGTTACCGGTGAATTCGAGGGCCTCGAAAGCCGCGACCATGCGCTACACAGTATTCGTCTGGATATTCCTACTACCCGGCGTCTGCAGCATATGCAGCGCGCAACCGGGCACTCTGCGAGGACACGTTGTCGACGAGGAGACCGGTGAGCCGCTCGAATTCGTCAATGTCTTTCTTGCAGGTACTACCTCCGGGACATCCTCCGACCCGCAAGGTGCATT
>JADLEA010000540.1 GCA_020846365.1 Bacteroidota bacterium | reverse complement strand
TTCGCAGATTTGGGAAGCGGGCATCGGTACAATAGGGCAAATTGTGAGGTTTTCAGTGACTTTGGGCGTTGGCACCAAATCTGTTAACCACAGATGGAGATTTTTTGCAGGAATCGGGCAAATGCGGGACGAGACGATCCTCCAGGAGCACATCCAGGGCGAAGCTCACTATAGTATCGGCGAAGCCGCCGACCTGCTCGGTGTTTCTGTTCCAACCCTGCGGCTTTATGAAAAAGAAGGCCTCGTCCTTCCCATGCGCAAGGCGTCGCGTCACCGTCTCTACTCCGCAGTTGACCTTGAACGCATCCGGTGTCTCAGGGAAACCATCAACGCAAAGAAGGTCAGCATTGCCGGAATCAAGCGCATGCTCGCACTCATCCCCTGCTGGAGCATCCGCAACTGTCCGGCAGCGGAGAGGGATTCCTGTCCGGCCTTCCGGAACGCAGAGATGCCCTGTTGGTCCGTCACCGGGAAGCCCGGCGCGTGCGAGGCGTCGGAATGCCGTCTCTGCCCCACGTACAGTGAAGCTGCGGACTGCAGCAGCATCAAGCGCACGATAGCCGACCTAACGATTGTGCCGGAGAGAACTCCATGAATGCCCTCTCACGTAGAAAATTTCTGAAGATTACCGGCGCTGCAGCAGGGACCGCCGCTGCTGGATGTGCAGCATTGCGCGCCGCAGGAGCCGCCGGGACAGGCCCGGCACCGGTAGAGAAAGGCATCCGACAGGTCCCAACATTCTGCGACATTTGTTTCTGGAAGTGCGGAGTCATCGCAACGGTCAGGGACGGCGCATTATGGAAAGTAGAAGGAAATCCTCTCGATCCACTCAGCGGAGGGCGTCTCTGTCCGCGCGGCACCGGCGGCATCGGCGCTCATAGCGATCCCGACCGCCTGAAATCCCCGCTCCTGCGCAAACGTAACCGCGGAGAGGAACAGTGGGTGGAGGTCACGTGGGATGAGGCCTTCGAATTCATCGCACAGAAAATGCAGGAGATCAAAGGACGGTATGGCCCGGAAGCCGTGGCGCTGTTCAGTCACGGCATCGGCGGGAATTTCCTGAAGCACATGATCAAAGCGTACGGGAGCCAGAACATCGCGGCCCCGTCGTTCGCCCAATGCCGGGGACCTCGCGATGTGGGGTTCCGCCTGACCTTCGGGGAAGACGTCAGTTCTCCGGAGCGGACTGACATACGGAATGCGCGTTGCCTCGTGCTTCTCGGAAGCCACCTGGGTGAGAACATGCATAATTCTCAGGTCCAGGAATTCGCCGACGCCGTTGGCAACGGTGCGACCATCATCGTCGCCGACCCGCGCTTCTCCATAGCGGCCGGGAAGGCAACGTACTATCTTCCGGTCAAGCCCGGCACGGACCTCGCGCTGCTCCTGTCGTGGATGCATGTGCTGATCACGGAAAGCCTCTACGACCGGCAATACGTCGGGCAGTACGGATTCGGCTTTGAACAGTTTGCAGCCTCCCTTGCGTCCAACACCCCCGAATGGGCATACACCGAGACCGGCATCGAGCCGGAACTCATCCGAAGGACCGCACGGGAGATGGCTGCGCACAAACCGGCAACACTTGTGCACCCCGGACGCCATGTTACGTGGTACGGCGATGACGCCCAGCGAAGCCGCGCCATTGCCCTGCTCAACGCGCTCCTGGGAAGCTGGGGTCGCAAAGGCGGATTCTACACGCCGGTCAGCATGGACCTTCCTCCCTATCCGTATCCGGAGTATCCTGTCAGCCAGCGCGGAAAGGCCGACAATCCAAATCACAAGTATCCCTTCGCGCATGAGAGCATTACGACGGGGATCCGCCACGCCACGCTCACGTCCGAACCGTATCCGGTCAAGGGGTGGTGGGTCTATGCCACGAATCTCCTGCATGCCCTGCCCAACGAGCAAGAAACCATTGCCGCAATACAGAACCTCGACCTGCTTGTGGTCGTGGATGTCATCCCAAGCGAGATCGCCGGGTGGGCCGATGTTGTCCTCCCGGAATCGGTGTATCTGGAACGCCATGACGATCTCAACGCGGAGTGGTTCAGGGAACCGTTCATCGCGCTCCGACAGCCCGTCGTGGAACCGCCGCATGAACAGAAGCCCAACTGGTGGATCGCCAAGAGGATGGCCGAGCATCTCGGGCTTGGCGCGTATTTTCCCTGGACAGACATCGAAGAGTACTTCCGGTATCGTCTCGCTGCGGGCGGGTATGACTACGGCAAGTTGAAAAAGGATGGAATTCTTCTGGGTCCGGCGCAGCCAATCTATTTCGACGAAGGGGTTGAACCGGAATTCCCGACCCCCAGCGGCAAGATCGAATTCGTCTCGCTGCAATTGCAGGAAGCCGGCTTTGACCCTGTGCCGGTGTATCACAGACCTTCGCCCGGACCTCCGGGATACTACCGGCTTCTCTATGGACGCGCTCCGGTTCACTCCTTCAGCAGGACACATTCCAACCGGATACTCTCCGACATGATGAGTGAAAACGAAATCTGGGTGCACACCCGGACAGCCAGCCGCCATGAACTGACGAACGGGCAGTATGTGCGGCTCAAGAACCAGGACGGGGTCGTCAGCAACCGTATCCGCGTGAAGGTCACGGAACGCATCCGTCCCGAATGCGTCTACATGGTGCACGGCTTCGGTCACAACAGCCGCATGCTCACGCATGCGTTTGGCAAAGGAGCCAGCGATGCCCAGCTCATCACCCGGTACACCACCGATCCGCTGATGGGCGGAACGGCGATGAACGTCAATTTCGTCACCTTCGCGCCCGCGGAGGCATGAACATGGCTCGCTATGGCATGGTGATCGATACGCTGCGGTGTGTTGGGTGCATGGATTGTGTCGTGGCGTGCAAGACGGAGAACGGCGTCCCCGAAGGATATGACAGGGATTGGATCTCCTATGACACGACTGGTGCCTTTCCTGCCCTGCACATGGAAATCCGGAGCGAGCGTTGCAACCACTGCGACAATCCGCCGTGCGTGTACTGCTGTCCGTGCGGGGCCAGTCACATCCATGAACGCGGAGGGGTCGTGCTGGTTCATCACGACAAATGCAGCGGCTGTAAGGCCTGTATCGCCGCATGCCCGTACGATGCCCGGTTCATCCAT
>JADLEA010000539.1 GCA_020846365.1 Bacteroidota bacterium | reverse complement strand
AACATCGGCGCCATGATCCTCGCGGCCGGACTCTATCGCGCGAACGAGGCGGTGTTTGTCTCCCAGGGCCTCCCGCTCGTCGGGGTGCTCCTCTTCCCTCTCGTAGCCCGTGCTTTCGGTATCATCGCCTCCATGGTGGGCATCCTCCTGGTGCGCACCACGGACAAGGAAGACCCGATGAAAGCCCTGAACCGGGGATACTATATCACCACGGTGCTCGCGATGATCGGCTTCTACGTCGCGTCCCGGTGGCTGCTTGGCCCGGAATACTATTTCAACTTCTTCCTGTGCGGATTGGTCGGGGTGCTGACGGCCCTTGCCTTCGTTCTGATCACCATCTACTACACCGACTATCGTTACCGGCCTGTGCTTTCGATTGCCGAGGCATCAAAGACCGGACCTGCCACAAACATCATCAGCGGCATAGCGGTCGGCATGGAATCCACAGGGATTCCCATCCTGGTCATCGCGGCAGCCATCGTCGGGGCGTACTTCCTCGGCGACGCCTCAGGTCTACAGCATGCGGGCCTCTTCGGGACAGCCGTTGCCACGATGGGCATGCTCGCAACCGCTGCGTACATCCTTGCGATGGACACCTTCGGACCGATCACGGACAACGCCGGCGGCATCGTCGAGATGAGCCAGCAGCCGAAGGAAATACGTGACCGGACGGACCGTCTGGACTCGGTCGGGAACACCACAAAGGCCCTGACCAAGGGATATGCTGTGGGCTCCGCCGCTCTCGCGGCATTCCTGCTCTTCAGCGCCTATATCGATGAAGTCCGGGCCTACCTGCCGACCTTCGAACCCATCATCAACCTGAACAAGCCCGAGGTCTTCGTGGGCGCGATGCTGGGAGCGGTCCTTGTGTACCTCTTCTCCTCACTGGCCATCAAGGCCGTGGGCAAAGCGGCACAGGCGATCATCGAGAACGTGCGCGAGCAGTTCAAGAACAACCCCGGCATCATGCAGGGCACGTCGAAACCGGACTATGGCCAGTGCGTCGATATCGCGACGAAATCGGCGCTCAAAGAGATGGTGGCCCCCGGACTCCTGGTCGTGCTGCTCCCTGTGGCCGTGGGCTTGCTGTTCAAGTGGCTCTACATCGCCTCCGGCTCGCCATTAACAGGCGCAACCGGAGCAGAAGTTGTGGGTGGGTTGCTGATGGTCGGCACCATCGCCGGCATCCTCATGGCCTTGTTCCTCAACAACGGGGGGGGAGCGTGGGACAATGCCAAGAAGTACATCGAAACGGGAGCCCTCGGCGGGAAACGGTCCGATCCTCACAAGGCGGCCGTCGTCGGTGACACCGTCGGTGATCCCTTCAAGGATACCGCGGGCCCGTCACTGCACGTCCTGGTGAAGCTCCTGAGCACCATTACGCTGGTTCTGGCGCCGCTGTTCATCTGACGTCGCGCCGCGGCGGCGGTGACGCCAACGTCGCGTAAACGCAAAGAAGGGGCTGCCTCATGACGTATGAGACAGCCCCTTCTTCATTTCTGGTTGTGACCACCCCACCCGCCAACAGGCCCTTGGCCTCCTCTACCGTCCACACACGGCCACCGGAGCCGTTCCTTCACAATGCAAGGTCAGTACGTCACCATACCTCCCCTTTGGGATCTCTGGTCATCAGGTCTCTGCACGCCCGGAGAGGATCCTTGTCCTCGAACAGGATCTTGTGCACCTGTTCGACAATCGGCACTTCCACGCCCACCTTTTGTGCGAGCGCCAACGCGGATCTGGTGGTCTCGACGCCTTCGGCGACCATGACCATGCCGGCCAGGATCTCCTGGAGCTTCCTCCCCTTCCCGATCTCCACGCCGATGTAGCGGTTCCGGCTGTGCCGGCTCATGCAGGTCACCATTAAGTCGCCGATCCCTGAAAGACCTGCGAAGGTTTGGATTCTGGCCCCGAGCGCAACCCCAACCCGTGCAATCTCCGCGATGCCGCGGGTCATGACCGCCGCCTTGGTGTTGTCGCCCAGATTTGCCCCATCGATGATGCCCGCGGCAATGGCGATCACGTTCTTCAGCGCGCCGCCCAATTCCACACCGCGGAGGTCTGTGCTAACATAGACCCGGAAGTACGGGAGCATGAACGCGGCCTGGACCAGTCTGGCCGTCTCGATCTCCGACGAGGCTGCGACGACCGTTGTGGGAATGCGCCGGCTGACCTCCTCTGCGTGGCTCGGACCGGAGAGCGTGCACACGCGTGTGGGGTCAAGCTGCGGGAGCGTGTCGTGCAGCATTTCGGACATTGTCATCAGGGTTCCGACCTCGATGCCCTTTGCCACGTTCACCAAGGATACGTCGTTCAGGGAGAGTGAACGCAGGTTGGCCATCACGCTTCGCAGGTATTGCGACGGCACCGCCGCCACGATCATCTCGGCGCCAGACACCGCTTCTTTCACGTCGCCGGTGACCGAGACCTCGGGGGGGATGAAGATACCGGGGAGGTAGGAGGGATTCTCCCTTTTCTCGCGTATGTGGAGCGTGTCCTTTTCGAGAAACGACCAGAGCGTGACCGAGTGGCCGTTCTCAGAAAGAAGGATGGAAAGCGTGGTTCCCCAGCTTCCTGCTCCGAGCACTGCAATGCGCATAGCTGCCGAGGGGCTTAACCGGCGTGCGAGGGACGTTCTTCCTTCTTGCGGAAGAGCCGGATCGATGCGATCCTGTTTTCCTTTCCTCGCAAGAGCCGGACAATGTTGGAACGATGGGTGTAGATTATCAAGAGCGAAATACCGATCGAGAAGAAGATGAGCGTGCCGTAGCCGGGGACATCGACCATAAACACGTTCTCGCGGAAGAACATCGTCAGAGGAAATGCAACGGCGGCGCTGAGCGATCCGAGGGAGACATAGTGGGTAAGCAGGAACACGACGGCAAAGACGCCGAACGATACCGCCACTTCAATCGGCGCAATCCCGATCAGCATGCCTCCGGCAGTGGCAATCCCTTTGCCTCCTTTGAACCCCGCAAAAACCGTCCAGATGTGGCCCAGGATGGCCGAACATCCCGCGATGATCTGCACCACGGTGAAATCGTCGAAGGGCGTCGCGTTGGAGAATGGGATCGGTCCCTCCATCAGCCGGGCGACCAGCATCGTCGCCACCATCCCCTTCGCCATATCCAGCGCAATGACGAAGAGTCCGGCCTTCCACCCCAGCACGCGGATGACATTGGTGCCGCCGGCGTTGCCGCTGCCGTAGTGCCGGATGTCAATCCCCCTGGCCTTTCGCGCCACGATGATGCTCGTGGGGATCGACCCGATAAGATAGCTGAGAATGGCTATGATGCTGATGGGGATCATAAAAGGATCACACCTGAGTGAATGAGAAACGTGGCTACAAATATACCGAACGCTTGGGCCATAAGCAAGAGGAGATCATTTCCGCCTTTTGAGCCTGTTTCGGGCAGTTACGAGGTCCTCACGCGTTGTAATCTTGAAGTTCGTATACTCTCCCTCAACGATCCGTACCGGGATGCCAAGTCTTTCCACAAGCATGGCGTCATCGGTGCCCTGGAAGTGCTCCCGGAAGGCCTTCAGGTGGGCTTTCTCCAGGATCCCTGGCCTGAACCCCTGAGGGGTCTGGATTGCCCAGAGGAGCCGGCGCGGCAGCGTCTCGCGGGTGAATCCGGGCTTCCCTTCCTTCTTGATCGTGTCCTTTACCCGCACGCCCACCACCGCAGCGCCATGACGATAGGCCTCGGCGGCAACCTCGAGAATGACCCGGCGCGTCACGAACGGCCTCACCGCGTCATGCACCATGACGACATCCGGCTCGCCGGTGAGCATCATCAGACCCTGCCTCACCGAATCCTGCCGCTCCTTCCCTCCTTCAATCACCGCGGAGATTTTCGTGCAGCTGGCGCGGGACAGGAGGCGATGAGTACTTTCCGCGTATCCCCTGGGGACCACCACCACGATCTGACGTACGATGCGGATCTGCTCGAACGCCCTCACGGCGGTCACGAGGATCGGATGCGCGCCCGCCTTCAGAAATTGCTTGGGCACGCTGCGTCCCAGGCGCCGGCCGGTTCCGCCGGCCGCGATGATGACGGCGGCGTTACGCAGTGCGGCGCGGGCCATATTCGATCACGAAGCGGAACTCAGGGAACATGTCGGGAAGCTTCATCATACTGAACACCATCACTCCGATCGCCAAACGGTCGATCCACGAGGAACGCGGCCAGCCGATGTGCACGGTGACCTGCTTGTGCGGAAGCTCGTACTTCAACACATAGAGCAGCTCGGTGATGCTATCAAACAACGACTGCCCGGATTGCACGAAACGGTAGTGATTTCCTGCCACCCGGTGCGGGATGCCCTGGCGCGGAGAATAGAACGTCACGAACGCGACATGGGGATCGGGCGTGTCGACGCCTTCGAGGGGACGCTTGAAGTAGATGTCCACGTTGTCGTCAGGAACCTCGGCCAGCGCAAAGACCATCTGCATCGGGCTGTCGGTCTGGGCAACATGCACAATCTCAGGAGCGCGTTTTCTGGCAACCCGGAAACCCACCACGAGGAAGAATGCGGTGGCTGTGCTCCAGAGCGCAATGCCATACGGCTTGCTCAGCCCGAGGTAGATGAAGCAGCTCACCAGGATCACCAGCAACACCAGGGTGCCGATGCGCGAGGTGTGATACTCCCGGATCTCCTTCGTCCCTGTGGAATACCGGTAGTACAACAAACTCCCCATGTTGATGGCAAAGCTGGCGACCAGGCCGAGCGCGTACATCTCGGCGAGAATGTTCTGGCTTCCCTCCGTCAGAAGGATAATCGCGGAAAAGAAACTCGCATTGATGATGTGAATCCGGTAGAGTGACTGCCTGGCATTCGGTTTGATGATCCAGGAGAAATCGTACCGGTGAGCCACGCGTTCCATCAGCTCGCTGGATGCAATGAACGCGGTGTTCACGGCCATCATCAGGGCGATGCTCGCGATCCCTCCGACGACAAGGCCGAACGCGGGTCCGTTGAGGGAGACTGCGAACTGCGTGATCAAATCCGTTTCGTGTTCACGCACGTCGATACCGGAACTGAGCACCAGGGAAGAAAGGAGGGGGATGAAGATACCGGTGGTCAGGGCAAGGAAGATGTAGGCGCGGCTCGTATCATGCCAGCTTTTCGTCAATCCGGCGGTCTGCACCACCGACTCGATACCGGAATACGCCAGAATACAGCTTGAGAGGCAGACGATGAGGAACCCGTATCCTCCGAAGAATCCTCCCTGTGTGATTTGCCTGATCGATCCCTCGTAACTCTCCCCGATCGCCGACCAGGAGAGCGCCGGCGCCTCCACAAGCGCCGAAGCGAGCAACACGATCATAACCAGGGCCACGACAAAAAACGCCCCAAAGGTGAACCGGGCGTTCTCCTTGATGCCGAGGATATTCAATCCGGCGATCCCCCAGACGACGGCAAACTGGATGGCGATCTTCAAGGCCGGAGTGAGGGACAGAAACGTGAGACCGTTTTCGACGGCGCTGACGGTTGAAATGCAGGCGGTCAGGATGTACGTGACGAGAATGGACGCAACAGCCAGAAAGGAGAAAGTCGGTCCGAGGGCAAGATAGGAAAACGAGTAGACGCCCCCTCCGCGGATGTTGTGGTGTTCCAGGATTTCCGCGATCTCCACCATCCGCGTGGAGAGGAAGCGCATGAGCAGGGATGTCACGGCGATGAACGGGATCGCGTAGGTCCCGATGAAGCGAAAGGCCTCGCTAGGCGCGTAGAAGATCGACGTGAGCTCGTCCATCAGCGTGATGACGGCGATGGACAGCCACGTCAGCCACCATCGTCCGGCGCTGAAATACGCGAGGAGGTCTTT
>JADLEA010000538.1 GCA_020846365.1 Bacteroidota bacterium | reverse complement strand
CGGGCACCCGCTTCGTCAAGATCCTTCTGCAGGAGGGTGTGCAGATCTGCAGGATCGAAATCTCGTACACTCCGGCATCGACAACGCAGTTGGAATAGCACTTTCACGTGTTTGCGACAGGGTCCCGGATCCAATGAACTCGTCTCACGCTGCTGTATCCGGTTTCATGTGTTGCGCTCTCGTCATCGGCGCAGGAATGGGATCCACCGGCTCTGCGCAGTCCAGAATCACATTCAACAACCAGCAGCTATTCCTGAGCGGCTCAAACGTTGCGTGGGTGAATTTCGCCGGTGATCTGGGGCCGGGATCTCTCGATACCGCCCGCTTCGCTTCCATGTACGATTCCATTCAGGCGCACGGTGGAAACGCCCTGCGTTTGTGGCTTCACACAAACGGCACGCAAACGCCCGCTTTCGATGCCAATGGACGTGTTATCGGGCCCGGGGCGAAGTCAGTAGAGTACCTGCAGAAGATCCTGGACATGGCATGGCAGCGAAAGATCGGGCTTCTTCTCTGCCTCTGGTCCTTCGACATGCAGCGGAAATCCATCGGCACGTTCTACACTGACCGAAACGCCTTGATGTTGAACGACACAAGCTACACCCGCTCGTACATTACCAATGCACTCATTCCACTTGCCAGCGCGGTCAAAGGGCATCCGGCAATCATTTCCTGGGAGGTCTTCAACGAGGCGGAAGGCATGAGCGACGAGTACGGATGGACCGACATCTACCACGTCCCGATGGTCAGCATCCAGCGATTTGTCAACCTGGTCGCGGGCGCTCTTCATCGGATTGATAGCACGGCCAAGGTGACCACGGGTGCATGGGATCTGACCGTGCAGACGGACGTGAACCCTCTTCCGAAGTCAGCATCCGGACACCTGGCCGTTGCCCAGTTGTCTGCCGCGGAGATCCGCCGGATTGAATCGGACTTCGAGGCGCGCTATG
Source organism: Bacteroidota bacterium (assembly GCA_020846365.1). Taxonomy (GTDB): domain Bacteria; phylum Bacteroidota; class Ignavibacteria; order UBA10030; family UBA6906; genus JAGDMK01. The sequence goes on along the minus strand of JADLEA010000538.1, from coordinate 2,512 downwards.
GCATCAAGGAGTCGGCTGAAGCGATCCTCTCCCGTTTTGCTGCAGTCAACTACAACTTCTACCGGGACGATCGTCTCATCGACGTGGGAGGCGATTCCCTTGGGACGCTTGACTTCTACACGTCGCACTATTACAACCATGGCCAGGGGACGTGGCTCTGCCCGTTCCTCAATCCCTCGGCGGCCTACGGGTTGACCAAACCGCTCGTCATAGCTGAATTCTGGCCCGAAGACGTCCTGTCCGTGGAGTACACCGATCTCTACCGCTTGCTCTTCGACAACGGTTACGCGGGCGCCCTCTCCTGGGGATGGTATGCAGGCGGGACCGGGCATGATCAAACGACATTGCAGCGAAACACGATGGAGCTCATGAAGGGGCTCTTCTCGCTCTACCCCGAACAGATCGAAATCAATCCGGTCTCCGGAACGATCTACGCATTCTCGGCGACGCCGCAACTGATCGACCGGGGAGAATCCAGCATTGTCGACTGGAAGACCGCGCTCGGGACAACGGCAACCCTCGACGGAGTCCCGGTGAACATCCGCGGGTCCATGACCGTGGAACCCGACACGACGACAACATACACGCTGGTAGCGAACGGTACCTCTCCCCATACAGCTTCCGTGACTGTACAGGTGTACCAGAGCGGCGAGATCATCGCCTTTTCGGCTTCCGCAACGACGATTGGAAGCGCCGATCAGGTCCTTCTGCGATGGAAGGCAGCACAAGGATCGGCCGTGACACTGAATGACTCACTCGTGAACCGTGCAGACTCGCTGCTCGTGCAACCCGGAGTAACCAAGACCTACACGCTCAAGGGAGCCGGCACCAAACCGGACACTGCTTCGATCACGATCACGGTGGTGCCTGCCGAGATCTTCAATCGTGCCCTCGGGACGCCCGTCACGGTGTCGGCGAGCAGTACGGATCCGCTCGTCTCCAATCCGCAGTATGCCGTCGACGGCGATACGGCAACGCAATGGGTGAGCGGCACCGGCACCAGCACATTCCAAACCATCACCTGCGACCTTGGCCAGAACATTCGGATACGTCGCGTGGTGGTCACGTGGGGAGAACGCTACCCGGCGACATACCGGTTGTCTTTGCGCCCGGCAGAGGGTCTCTGGTTTGATGCCCGGACGGTGACGACCGGCATCGGGGGAACAGAGGTTCTCGACTCCGTGGACCAGACGGGCCGGTTTGTCCAGCTCTGGCTCGGCAGGGCAGGCGGCATCGGATTTGCCGTCCGCGAGCTCGAAGTATATGGCATCCAGGACGCACCTTTGACAACCGATGAAAACCCTGAGGTCCCCGGCCGGTTTGCGTTGCTTCAGAACTTTCCCAACCCATTCAACCCACGAACGGCGATCGAATATCACATCCCGTCAGGAAGCGTGGTGCGACTTGTGGTCTATGATCTGCTTGGACGCCAAGTTGAAATTCTGGCGGATGGATTCAAGGAGCCCGGGCGCCACAGGGCACTGTGGGATGCGCGGAGAAACGCTAGTGGAGTCTATTTCTGCGTGTTCCAGGCGTACTCGACGGGAACAGGCAACCCGATGTACGCTGAAACACGAAAGCTCCATCTCATCAAGTAGTATCAGGTGATATTCACGAAGACGATTCAGTGACACGCAGTAACTGTGGAGCGCGGTGATGCACGCTTCCCTACGACACGTTCCTGAGGAGGAGCATATGTCCCTACGTATGTACCACATGCAAAGCTCGTTCGCGACCATCATACTTGCTGCGCTCCTGCTTTCCTCGCAGGGGCTGTTCGCACAGGGATCCATTTCCGTCAGGGGGAGGGTGTTCGATAAGAAGAGCGGGGAACCTCTTCCCGGAGCCAACGTCATCGTGCTGAACAGCACGTTGGGCGCTTCGACGAATCTCGACGGCAGATTCGACATCCGTAATGTCCCCGTGGGGAGGCAAACGTTCAAGGCATCATACATCGGCTATGTGACGCTGACTGTCGAGCAGGAGGTCCGTGCAGACGCACCGGTGGACCTGGAGATCGGACTCACGGCCCAGGCGTTGACCGGTGAAGAGGTCTTGATCACAGCCCAGGCACAAGGCCAGAACGCCGCCATCAATCAGCAACTCTCTTCGAACACCATCGCAAACGTTGTGTCTGCGGCGCGCATCAAGGAAGTGCCGGACGTCAATGCTGCGGAATCGATCGGCCGGCTCCCCGGCGTCGCCATAAACCGGTCGGGCGGCGAGGCGAACAATGTTGCCATCCGTGGACTTTCGGCGAAGTACAATCTCGTCACCGTCAACGGCGTGCGTCTCCCCGCGACGGGGGATGACCGCAATTCCTCCCTCCGGGGCTCCATCACGGACGGTCCGGACAGCAGATCGGGCGGCAACGACCGGAGCGCTGACCTTTCCCTGATTTCATCGAACATGCTGGACGGCATTGAGCTCAAGAAAGCCAATACGCCGGATATGGATGCCGATGTGCTTGGCGGGACGGTTGATCTGAAGCTGAAGGAGGCCCCTGAAGAAT
>JADLEA010000537.1 GCA_020846365.1 Bacteroidota bacterium | reverse complement strand
CGCCTCCGATGACCAATATTTTCAAGTTTCAGCTCCTGGTTCGTTAAAATTGAAGGTAACTACGAATGATGCCAAATCTGGGACGCGCCGTAAAATACGATGTCATTGTCGTGGGGGCCGGTCACGCAGGCTGTGAAGCCGCCCGTGCGTGCGCGCGCATGGGTCTGCGCACCTCGATGATCACAATGAATCTTGATCTCATTGCGCAAATGTCCTGCAATCCGGCGATTGGGGGTATCGCCAAAGGGCATCTTGTGAGGGAAGTGGACGCAATGGGTGGTGTCATGGGTGAAGTGGCGGACGCTGTTGGAATCCAGTTCCGGCTGTTGAACACCAGCCGGGGACCCGCGGTTTGGTCCCCACGGGCGCAATGCGATAAGAAACAGTACCGGGCAAGAATGCGTGAAGTGCTGGAGCGAGAGGAGAATCTGCGGATTCTGCAAGCGGAGGTTTCCGGGCTTTGGATTGAGCAGGATTCTATCCATGGAGTGCATCTTAGAGACGGTAGAAGTATTTCAACTTACTGTGTAATAGTTACCACTGGTACATTTTTGAACGGAATTGCGCATGTGGGAGAGGAGCAGTACAGTTGCGGCCGGAATGGGGAGGCTCCGTCTCAGCTACTGGGCGAGCAGTTGCGCTCCCTCGGGTTGCGGTGGGCGCGTTTGAAGACAGGCACTCCTCCACGGTTGGACGGGAGAACCATTCAGTGGGATCGTTTCGAAGCGCAGGAGGGGGATTCCGAACCGACCCCTTTCAGCTTTCTGACGAGACGTATCGATCGGCGGCAGGTACCGTGTTATGTTGCGCATACGACGGAAGAGACTCACCGCATCCTTCGAGAGGCCATTCACCGCTCGCCGTTGTATAGCGGCCAGATTCAGGGGGTTGGGCCGCGATACTGTCCGTCGATTGAAGACAAGATAGTGAAGTTCCCGGATAAGACGAGGCATCAGATGTTTCTGGAGCCTGAGGGCCTCGACACGTACGAGGTATATGTCAACGGTATGTCGACGAGCATGCCGATTGACGTGCAGTCCGCCATGGTGGCGAGTGTTCCGGGTTTACAGGATGCGGAAATGATTCGACCTGGCTACGCGATCGAATATGACGCGATCGATCCACGGGAACTGAGCCATGCGCTGATGGTGAGGCGCATCCCAGGGTTGTTTCTGGCAGGACAAATCAATGGCACCTCCGGATATGAGGAGGCAGCATGTCAGGGTCTGATGGCGGGGTTAAATGCGGGGCGCAGGCTGGGAGGGATGGATCCTCTGTTGATTAGCCGGTCCGAAGGATATACAGGCATCCTCGTGGACGACCTGGTAACGAAGGGAGCGGAGGAGCCGTACCGGATGTTCACGTCACGCGCGGAATTTCGACTGCACCTCCGCATCGACAACGCAGATGAGCGGCTAACGCATATGGTTCGCCGCTGCGGCATCGTGTCATCGGAGCGCTGGGCGCTGTACGAGAGGAAACAGGCACAGAAGTCCCGTATCCTTTCCTTTCTTTGCGAGCGGCGCGTGAAGACCACGGAACTTGCGCTTGCCGGGGATGACCGGCCTACGTATTCCGTCTGGCTGCGGCGCCCGGAGGCTGATATTCGGCAAATCCTTGGCGTGATCCGAGAGTTTCTGGGGGAGGAACCCGCGCCGGGTCTGATGACGACGATTGAGACGGAATTGAAGTATGCCGGCTACATTCAGCAACAGCACCGGCAGATGGCGCGCCTTCGGGAGTCTGAAGATCGGCAGATCCCGGAGGGGATGAACTTCGGGGAGATTCCTGGGATCAGCCGGGAGGTTTCCGAGAAGTTGAGCCGGGTGCGTCCGGCGACGCTGGGGCAGGCCGGGCGCATCCCCGGGGTGACACCAGCGGCGGTTGCTGTCCTGGCTGTCTATCTGGACCTCGAAAAAAGGGCGCTATGAGCGATTTCACCACCTTGCTTGTCGAGGAACTAGGGCCGGAACTCGCTCCCAGCTATGAGCAGGGGTCTCTTTTGGAAGGGCACTATCAAGCTCTCTTGAAGTGGAACAGGGTCCTGAACCTGACGCGGATCACTGAGTTGCGGTGGGCTGTGCGGCGACATTATGGTGAGTCTCTCTTTCTTGGCTCCCATTTGCCCCCTGGACCTCTGAGAGTTGCGGATATCGGGTCGGGAGGTGGGTTTCCCGGGATTCCCGTTGCGATTGTACGGCCTGAGGTCGAAGTTACGTTGGTTGAATCTCATCAGCGCAAGGCAGTGTTCTTGCGCGAGAGCACGAGACGGCTTCCGAATGTCAGGGTTGCGTCGGTTCGGTCGGAAGCGCTACATGAGGGCTCATTCGACTGGATGGTATCGCGGGCGGTTCGATGGGAGGATGTGCTTGCGCTGCGGTTGGCTGCGAATGTCGGGTTGTTGTTGTCGAATTCTGACGTGGAAGGCTTGAAGTCAAGGGCGAGGGGTTGGGTGGTTGAAAAGATCCAAAGTGTCCCTTGGAATGCTCAATCTTCGCTGGTAACAGCCACGTTGGCTGATGGAAGTGGGATCTAAGGAGTTCCACGTGGAACGTCATGCTTTGCTCGAATGAAGGCAAGGCCTCCTTACGTCGGATGTTGCGGCATGTCAGGGTTGATCGCCCCCCGCAAGATTCCGGGATTGATCGGTCACTTCCCATTTGAAGGGCAAGCCGGAACGTACAATGAACCAGAAAGTGGTCCACAGCGCGCGAGGGGATCATAAAGGATGGAGAGGCTGAGGGAGGACTCGTCGCGTCTTGTTCCACGTGGAACATGGTTCCTACGGAGCATGCGATGTAGGTCCAGCGGCCCCCCGGCGCGATCAAAATACGGGGAAGGTCCAACGGGTCAAGGCACGATCAAAATACTCGGCAGCTTTAGCGGACTCACGGCACGGTCAAGATGTGGGGCGGTCCAGCGGCCTCAGGGTGCAATCAAGATGTGGGGGAGGTCCAACGGAGTCAAGGCACGATCAAAACACGGGGCAGCTTTAACGAACTCACGGCACGGTCAAGATGCGGGATAGGTCCACCGGACTCACGGCACGATCAAGACCCCCAACCCTGACCCAAACAGCGAACGGGACTCACGCGAATCGTCGCACTCGTGTTCCGCGTCATCCGAGCATGTCAAGCGGCTATCCCTTTCCGCCGGGAACTTCAGTTTCGTACAACGAAAGAGCGAGCGCGAAGCCCGCTCAAACCCCCGCAATCATTTGGTATTTATTCAGCCACCCCAAACCCAAGCGTGCTAGCATATGGTTTCCCATACACCTTTCCATCATGGCAAAAGTAATCGCCATCACCAACCAAAAGGGCGGCGTCGGAAAGACTACAACCGCCATCAATCTGGCCGCTTCCCTCGCCGCCAATG
>JADLEA010000536.1 GCA_020846365.1 Bacteroidota bacterium | reverse complement strand
GATGTATCCGAGCCGGTTCATATCGTAATGGCGAGCCACCGTCGCTAAGCAGGTCGGACATCGGTGTAAGAGGCACAGGATTTTGTCCGCCGAGACTCCTAGACGAACCACATGTTGAACCATTGAGCAGCCGGATACGCAACGGAAGAGCGAAACACTTGTGAATCGCTCTCCTTCGTAGGCTTCCGCGTATGCCATGGTCTCAACGTTGTAAACCCGTTCGCTAGTCGCGAAGCACTTTGAGCATTGGAATCGCAATAGTAGCCCTCCCTGGGTACCGACGTCCAGCCCGCGAAGTACTAGGACGCCACAGCAGGATTCGAGTTGGAGAGGAATATCTAGGAATGAATTGGGAGGCATTGTAGAAGACTCAAGCTGATAGGAAAGATCATAAGAAAACACCAGATCACACATCACACAGGTTTTGAAGGCTTCGGTGGCTGATCTAGACTAGTGTGGAGCTTTCGAGCAAAAGCCGTTAGCTCAAGACATCAGTCGCGACACTCTGCCACTCCGGCAGCGATGGATTGTTTAGCCCACCGTTGGCGAAGTCGATCAGGACTTCGCCAAGGCAAGCCATTTAGTGCAAGTAGTTTTGTTAAGTGGGCCTGGACTGCGCCGCACCACTTGATTATGGAACCGTGGATCAAGTTAGGCAATCGGGAGCTTAGGAAACATAAAAAGGTCTTTTGCGGGCATGCTCTCAGGATCCGTAACGGGTCCTTAACCCGCAGTTCCCGATACGGTATGGTGCTTTATCTTGCGGCAGATTGGCCGGATCATGTCTCAGGTGTATTGAAGTTCAGTGGTACCTGTCCACGAAGCGCGATAGGAACCTCGACAACATCCGTTTCGGACATACAGAGACCCATCGAGTGGAACTAATGCAAACCAAGAGGCTTAAGAGGCATCTACCAACGTGTAAGCTTCGCAGTGAGGCCCTTGCTGATACCGACTACTGGATTGGGATTGTTGAAAGCATCCGCGAAGGCACCCGACTTGAGTCTACCGATCCGATGGACGATTTACTGAGGGACATCTGGACATGCAGTAGTCCCTCGTGAAATAGTCCCGATGAGACCATCGGGGTATCCTGGGCTGGGTGCATCTCTGCAGAACCAGCTTCAGTTTCACCCAACAGTGGAGCCGAATCGTGGCAGCCTGCGTGGATATGTGGCAACGGGCTTCAAGAAAGCATTCAGCAGTGGGCTCCGTAATGCACGATTGTCTACGTCAAGTTCCGCGTGATGCAGCATGCCAACCGGGCAGTGGACGAAGTGAGGCGGTCGGAGTTCTACAGGCAGGTCGGTTGGAGACGGAAATTGGTGAAGCGCCGAAGCGCTGGATGTTGCTTTCCCGGTGGGTCAATTTGACGGAAGACAAGCAGCAGGACTTAAACCGGTTGTTACGGTTAAACCGGAGGATCATGAAAGCGGCTTCCGGGTAGGGGTCTTATCTGATTAAGGAGGGCTGGAGAGATTGAGGCAGCAACCCAATGCCCTTGCAGTTGCGGCGTATTCGACGAGTTGGGTGCGCCAACTTGGCTTGCGCGGCTACCTGGCACATGCTATTGGATCACCTAGGAAGAATCCTCAGCTTCTATCAAGGTCCCTGTCAAATTCCGAGTTGTGGAGGCGATTAACACCGTTGACACCGCTTCACAAGGGCCACGTCGGATTGCTTTGCACCAGTGGGCTCCTCAATGGCGTCTTCGGCGAACGTGAGGACCGGCACGTCGCCTTGTGGGATGCCGTGAAGGTTACCGACAAGACTTAGGAAGTAGGCGACGCCGGCGAGAATCTCGGGGGGCTTCCGAAAGGTGACCCTCCCTACAGTCGCGGTCTGAGCCGTTGAAGTTGAGATCGCTTTGAGGATCAGCACCACTGAAGAAGCAAGGGTTGTTACGTTCCAAATGATGACCGTATCAACGCAAGCGAACTGGCCAAGCTTTTTGGCGTTTTGCGGATTAACGAGACCTCCTCCGTAAGTTTGTGTTCAGCCAGAATACTCCGGAGATTGGCGCGTTCGAGTGCCGATACGGTGCGAATGGTGACCAGTTCAAGAGTGAGTTGCTCCGATAGGTAACGACCGAGCTCTATTGGCCTTCCTTGAAGGTCGGTAAAATCCAGAGCAGCATCCGTTGGAAGTAAGTTCGGCGCCAAACTTCGCCGCAAGGTGCGTGAGTTCGGATTCGAGGGCTTGCTCCCCTGTGCTTACCCGGTTGCGAGACGTACTAGGGCGATAATCAGTACGTTCAGTTTCATTTCAATCCTCCGATCGAGTTTCGGCGCTACCGCTCATCGATACAGGTTACTTTGACGGAACTTTACTAGCTCACGAATACGGTTAGACGCGAACGGGTGGTCGCCCAAGAACTCCATTAGCCTGCTCTGTGGAGCAGCGGTATCATCGTCGATATTCTGGATGAACTGACGGAAATCAACATTGACGTCTACATCGGGCCCAGCCGCAAGCTTCAGCATTGTCATGACGGCTGCTTCAAGGTCGCGGCAGGCAATGAGTCCAGCCTGATCGGCGGAATATTCAGACTTAACGCGCCAAACATTGAAAATGAGGCGTATAATCGGTGCGAATATAACGTCGCGCCCCGAATCCTGGCAGGTTGCATCTTTTGGACTGAACCTCAAAATTGAGACAATCGCGAATGTCACACTTTGCAGCGAAAGGAACTGCGAGTGGCCAAGAAGCGAGCCGTGGGCCGATACCCTCTGGCATTCAAGAAGCAGGCAGTTGAGCGGCTGAAGAGCTGCGACAACGTATTGGCGCTGTCCAAGGAACTTGGGGTGCACCGGCGGATGCTATTCCGCTTGCGCGACCAGTTGGTAGCAATCGACGATGGCGAGACGCCGCCGGAAAACGTCAAAGAACGAGATCTCCGCATCCAACTCGCGACAGCCAAACGGCTGATCGCAGACCAGGCGTTGGAGGTGGAGTTTTTCAAGGGTGCCTTGCAAAAAGTCGAGGCTCGACGCCAGAGCAGTACGCGGCTTGGCGAGACGGCGTCTACGACCAAATCCGGGAGTTGATGACCGTGCAAGGCAAGTTGAGTATCGAGCGAATGTGCCAGTTGGCATGCGTGAACCGTGCGAGCTTCTACCGGTCGCTGCAAGAGCGGGAACCGGTGGAAGAGAACATGGAAGTGCGGGCGATGATCCAACAGATCTTCGTCGACAACAAGCGGCGTTATGGATATCGACGCGTCAGCGCGGAACTCCGGCGGCGCGGGATGATCGTCAATCACAAACGAGTCGTGCGGTTGATGCGGGAAGACAATCTGCTGGCCGTGCAGCCGAAGGCGTTCGTGGTCACGACGGATTCCGATCACGACCTGGAGGTCTACCTGAATCTGGCGAGCAGGATTAAGCTGACCGGCATCAACCAACTCTGGGTGGCCGACATCACCTACATTCGGCTGCATCAGGAATGGGTCTACCTCGCCGTGATTCTTGACGCGTTTTCGCGGAGAGTGATGGGTTGGGAACTGGAGCGCAACCTGACGGCGCGATTGCCAATGGCGGCGCTGGAGCGTG
>JADLEA010000535.1 GCA_020846365.1 Bacteroidota bacterium | reverse complement strand
AGCTCAGCGCACGTGCCATGTGCCAGTTTTCTTCCTGCCAGCCGTTCTTTTCTCGATGCGGACAATCTGTGGCGATATAGCTCATGTTCGACCGGATCGCCCAGTCGATGATCTGATGCGCACCATTGTGCATCTGGTCGGAACAGATGAATGTTCCCGCCACCGCATTGGCAGCCCGGACGTGAACGAGATCCAGCTTGCGCACTACGGGAAGACCTTCCGGGTTCGGGTACCCCTCCGGAACAGCCCCCGTGACTCCAACATATTGGCATCCCACGTAACAGAAGAGGATTTGATGCGATTCCTCACCGCCACCCCGCAGTGTGTATTCATGCCAAATGTCTTTCCCGGTACCCCAGGTATAGGTGAAGCGCACCTGCCCGGTTGAATCCATGTACTCGCACGGCTTGAAGCGAATGGTCCTGCCCGCATCCCCCTCGACGGTAAACCTCAACAGCGCGGAGCAATTCTGTGGAAACACGTACGTGAACTCTCCCGCCCTGGGTGTCTTGATGCCGGAGGGGGAAAAAACCTCGAAGGCCTTGAGCGGCGGTGCGGTGTAAGGTTCAAGAGCTGCTTTAGGAGCCGGGACCACGGTGACGGATTTCCACGCTGTGTCGTCAAAGCCGGGGGCATTCCATCCGGTTTGCACCCGACGGGCGTCATAGTCTTCGCCCGCATAGATGTGGGAAAACGTCAGGGGACCCTCCGACCACTTCCACGCGCGGTCGGAAGTCAGCTTCACCTCTTTACCGTCGGCAAGCGTGACGCGACCTTCCAGCCACAACAGATACGGGTGATCCCCGCCGAAATTCGGCATGGCATCCGTCTTCACATACCGCATCGAGTCGTTGGCTGCGCCGACACTCCAGAAGGAATTTCCCAATTGCACGCCGATGACATTGTCACCCTGTTTCACATGGCTCCCAATGTCGAATTCCTGCCAGTAAATGGTTTTGTTGTACTGTGACCATGGCTGATGGATGAGTGATGCCCCGACCCGTTTGCCGTTAAGCGTCAGGTCGAAATGCCCCAGGCCTATGACCCGAACGGAACCGGAAACCGGAGGGCCCGACAACGTAAATGACGTTCGCAGAATCGGACAGGGAGTTGCCGGCGTGTTGTGGGCGGCGTCGAAGGGGATAATCCATTGCCCGTGTGTGCTTCCGGCTCCGGTATGAGCCGCAGGCCGGGCAGCCGCAGCAAAAGATATGAAGACCATCACACATATGACGATGGTGCTTCCAACAAGCAGTTTCCCGAATGTGCGCATGGCGTTTCCGCGGTCAGGGTTTGGTGGTTGGAACTTGGACGGAATGTCCAGAGTAAAAGATACGCACTCCGCGTGGAGGTCGCAAATCAAAAATGCGGCGGGTCAACGATTGCCGGGGGCGAACAACCGCGCCAAGCCGGGGTAGGGGACCAGCGGAAGGAGTTCGAAGTCGGTGTAGGTATTCTTCACCAGGGGAAGAAAACCCAACGTGGTCCTCGCTTCTTCGACGTTTGCGCATTCCAGCATCAGGATTGCCTGCGGACGATCCTTGTGAAAATAGATCTCGCGGATCACCCCGCGTTGTTGAAGCTGCCACACGGCATGTGCCTCATCCCTGAGCATGGTTTCACGCAGGCCGTTTGGGATTGATTGAATGTCCTTTTCAAGCGCGAGGATCTTCATTTGCTATCCTGATTCTTGCGGCTGGATGTGCTTGTGTGATCATGCCTCCCGCACTTTTTTCCCCTGGTTATACCCGCGCTCGCTGAACGGCTGAAGCTCTTCGATCCATATCTGTTCTATCAACAGCAGTTCATCCTCTACGCTAAAACCCGGGGTGTCTTTCACGCGCACCACTTCCAAGATCTCAAAAACGAACTTGTCCGGACCATACGCGTTCCAATCCTCCTGCAACCTCTTGTTGATGTGAGAACCGTGCGTCAAGGTAAACTTGTGCTTGTTCAGCGAACCCTCGAGATTGAGGCTGCTCCCGAGGTACACTTTGCCGTTGGCGGTGTTTTTGATCTGGAACACCCCGGCCGGCTTCTTGCGCTCCTTGTACTCCCGTTTCAGGTCTTCTCGAGTCTTCACTGCTACTCCAATGGCTACACCCACTTGTTCTTTTTGTAGAGCGCAAAGCCGCGCTTCAGCGCGTCCCGGATTTGCGCGATGAGTCGGGGGTCCAGATCCTTGATATGGAAGCAGGACTTCCCCTTCAACGTCGAGAGAAGTTCCTTTTTGAAGAATTTCTTCATCGCCGCATCGGTGTATACGGGCATAAAGTAGAAGCCCACGTACGTGCTCTGAACAACCACACTTGCAAAGAACACCTCGTTCCGCTTTTTTCCGGCGATCTCCACATCCTTGATGGACCAGAGCTCGTACCCCGAGGTGGAGTCCTTTCTTGCAGTGAAGGGAGGTTCATAAACCTTCAATAGTTGCTTGAGCTGCTGAAATATCGCCGGCCGATTGTCTTCCATCGTCGTCCCTTTCTGCACTGATCAGTCGCTGATACCTCACGCCTCAATGCGCAAGGTGTTCATGGTCCCATGCCGGCAGGCACGCCGGACTACGTGCATATGTTCGCTGCAATGGGGGTACTGCAGATACGACAATACGTGCTTCCTGCACGGGCAAGAGAGTGAAGCGGAATCAAGGTGCAGCACACTCTGAAGCGAAACCCCCGCCACTCCACACGACGGCGGAGTGGCGGGGGTAACTTCCATCACTTCTTTGCCATGGCACTCTTGATCATGCCGACTATGGCCATCAAGATGCCGCCCCCCACGCCTCCGCCGGCGATGCTGCCGATGATATTGCCGAGGTCAAGGCTGCCTTCCCCACTCACCGCAACACCGAGCAGGCCCAACAGCTGTGCACCGAGGCCTCCTCCTACGATACCGGCAATGGAATTCCAAATGGTTCCCAACGACAGATCTTTCTTCATGGACGCTGCGAGATTTCCCCCGATTGCCCCGCTCACCAATTGGATGATTAACGGCAAGTATTCCTGCATGGTGGTACCTCCTTCTTGGTTTGTCTTGTGACGCTTCCGCGGTTAACCCGGGAAAAAAAACGAAAGAACTCGGCGTGAGGCGGTGAGGCTGAAGTGATGCGTCAAAGCTACAACATTCCTTCAAGAAACGCCAGCAGAATGCCCACACCGTTTCTCCCCCGCTTAATCCTCAGACCTCAAAATCGGCGTGAATTCAGGAATTTGACCGGTCCAGAGTCTCGAGCTGCCGGGCAAGCTCGCGTATCGGCCCGCGAGCCGAAGCATAGCCGATCTCTATCATTTCCCCGGCCCTGTCGAATTCCAGAAGATGCACCGATCCGAGCGGCGGGCGGATGAGGACCTCGGGCTTCTCGATGGAAAGACGGCTCTCGGTGACGCGCACCTGCATGATGTGTAACGAGGAGAGCAGGAGCTCGATCATGCCGGGTGATGCCGGCCTTGCAGCAGCGGAACGGCTCCGGAGCGCACCCGATGATTTCCGCACACGCAGCCTCTCTCGTATCATCGTCGCGGCACGAGCGTACTCGCTCATGGAGAGGCGCTCGAGAATGGTCTTGCGCACACCCCTGCGGGGCGTTCTGCGCCGCGCCTGTTTGCCCGTGACAATCTCATGATTCAGATCCACCGCGATGACGAGATCCGCGCCGAGTGCACGCACGGCGCTTACCGGAACGGGATCCACCAGTCCGCCATCCACCAGCAGCCGGCCTCCCCGGTGGACCGGTGTGAGAATGCCGGGAACGGATATGCTCGCCCGGACAGCTTCAACAAGATCGCCTTCGCACATCGTCACTTCTTCCCCGTTCGCGATGTCTGCCGCGACGGCAGAGAACGGAACCGGCAAGTGCTCGATATTCGGACCGAGGACGTGCGCGCGGATGAACTTCGCGATCTTCTTGCCGTCAATGAGCCCCGATCTCGGAAAAACAGGATCGAAGAGCGAACCAACAGTCTTCCAATCGAACTCCCGGAAAGAGAGCTCCAACGCGTCGAGCCGCCCGGAGGCATATGCGGCACCGACAAGCGCGCCAATGCTGGTTCCGGCAACAACATCCACCCTGATACCCGCCTCCTCAATGGCGCGGATGACACCAATATGGGCGAGCCCGCGGGCCGAGCCGCTTCCGAGGGCAAGCCCGATTTTCCGGCCGTGCGATGTGTGCTCAACATCCGACCTGCGGCCCGCCAGGAGTGATCTCATGCTCACGTTTCTGACCGTTTCGTCTGCTCTGCCTGAGGCTGCCACCGCTTTGCTTTCTCAAACTCCATCAGCTCTATGGGCGTGCCGTTGTCGAGGATCATCGCCACGCGAAGACCTTCCGATGGCGAACTCACTTCCCCTAACAGCGTCTGCCCGACCAATGCCTCTTCCAAATCATCAACTTCAAACGCAATGTGCGGCACCGTTCTCACAAGCTCTGAAATGGGGCAATCGGGTTCAAACCGCATCCACTCCACTCCGTACGGGCTTGTGTCAAATCCGGATACATGTATTTTCAAGTGTGCGAGGTAGGTCTCGTGAGGTCTGGGCGTTGTCGTGGGAATGCCCAGGTGGTGATAGCGCCACCCCTTCTGCGCGATGGCAGAGGGTGGTTCATGGTCCTGACGGTGTTGCATGGAAAGCCTCCGTTTACTCTACACGAGTGCGAAGTCCCTGGCTTCCTGGCTCCATGGTGGCGCCTGCTGTATCGCATGCACCACATCCTCCGCATTCTTCACCAAACACCACATCTCCCGGTGGCGGGCATCCATGAACTTCTCACGGATGATCCCCTCCAGAAAGGCCACCAGAGGATCGAAGAAGCCGTCGGTGTTTACCAGCACAATGGGCTTGACGTAGAGACCGAGCCGTTTGAGGGTGATGACTT
>JADLEA010000534.1 GCA_020846365.1 Bacteroidota bacterium | reverse complement strand
GGTTTTGTGATTCAGGGCGGCGACCCCACCGGAACCGGTATGGGCGGCTCAAGCATCTACGGCGGGGAATTCGCCGATGAACTGGATTCGAAGACTCCTTCGTATAAAGCCGGATATGTCAAGGGCGTGATGGCGATGGCAAACAAGGGCCCGAATACCAACACGAGCCAGTTCTTCATCATGCTTGCGGATGCGCCACGCATGCCGAAGAATTACACGATCTTCGGGAAGGTGGTGAAGGGGATCGACGTCGTGGACAAGATCGGTGCGGTGGAACTCCTTGAGCGGGGCTCACGCGACGGCCATCCCAAGGAAGACGTTGTCATGAAGAAGGTGACCATCCGCCGCGAACCGCCGGCCGGGGCGTCCGAGAAGAAATAGTGGCAAAGGGCGGGGCAACATACAAGGACCTGACCGCGGCAATCAAGAAAAAGAACTTCCTCCCCGTGTACCTCCTGCATGGGGAGGAGGATTTTCTGCTCGACATGGCACTCACCGATCTGCTGGATGCGCTCCTTCCGGCTGACCTTCGTTCCCTCAATCTCGATGTCGTCGGATGCGGCGAGGTGGACGGGCGGGAGAGTGCGGCGCGAGCGTCCTCCCTCCCGATGATGGGCGACCGGAGAGTCGTCGTCGCGAAGAACGTCGAGCGGCTGACACAACGCGATCTGGAACTGGTGAGCCGGTATGTGGACACGCCCTCCGAAACCACGACGCTCGTGCTTGCGGGCAAGAAGGCCGACCTTCGGCGCAAGCCCTTTTCCACGCTGCACGCGCGCGGGGCTGCATTCGAATTCTCCCCGCTTCAGGATGCAAAAATCCCTTCGTGGATCAGCGAGCGCATGAGCAGCCACGGGGCAGCCATCGATGAAGATGCGGCGCAGCTCCTCTCCGGCTACGTCGGATCCTCACTGCGAGAGATCGAGTCAGAACTCGAGAAGCTTCTGATTTATGTGGGCGACAGGAAAACCGTGACCGTCGGCGATGTGGCGGATGTCGTGGGCTTCTCCAGAGAGTTCACGATCTTCCAACTTCAGGAAAGCATCGGACGGGGGGATGTCCGCAATGCCCTGAAAATTCTGGACCACATGCTGGATGACGGGCAGGCACTTCCGTACTTCATCGCGATGCTCACGGGCTACTTTGCGACCCTCTGGCGGCTGCACCACCTCCTCCAGAAGGGGCCCCGGGACCCGGCGAATCAGGCGGACTTTCCGAAGGCGTGGAACTGGAAGCGCGAGGAGTATATGGCAGCCCTCCGGCTCTATCCAGCCTCGAAGATCGAGCGGGCCTTCAAATTGATGGCAGAAACGGCATTTTCGTCACGCCAGACGGGAAGCGCCGATGACCGCGACCTGCTCCATGCCATGCTCGTCCAGGTCATGGAAAACTCACCCTCCGCCTCGTGATTCCCCCTCATGGGTGACCCGCCGGGAAAATCCCCGGAATCCCCAAAATGCTTTCACTTCTTGACTTATCCTCCTCCAAGTGGTAAATTAACGTTATAGCAGAGGGAGTTGAGAAAACACTTTATATGGTGGGACACACCCTGCGTATTTTGGTGTTGCTTGTTCTCTTCATGCCGGTCGCTTTGGGGCAACCGCTTGCCCCAACACGTGAAGCCCAGGACTTCACCGTGGCGTACGGATTGTACAAAGACGGCCAGTTCCAGCTTGCCTTTGACGAACTTCAGCGCTTCATAGACAGGTACCCCTCCAGCACCCGCAAAGCTGAAGCCGAATTTCTCTCCGCGGAATCTCTTGTCCGCCTTGGACAGAATGCAGAGGCGTCTGATCGGTTTGAACGGTTTCTGCAGGATTACCCCGGCAGCCAACTCTCCCAGGAGGCGCGTTTTCGCACAGGCGAACTGGCTCTGGGAGCCGGACGGTCGCAAGAAGCGATAAAGAGATTTGCTCCGCTCATTGCTGAAGGTGGTGGCGGGATTGCTGGAGAGGCATGCTATTGGACGGGAGAGGCATACAGCAAGCTCGGGAAGCAGGACAGCGCGTTGGCGTATTATCAGCGAGCCATCGCAAAAGATCCCAGCGGCCGGCTCGCAGACTACGCGGCGTATTCCATCGGATGGGTCTACCAGCAACAAGGAGACTTCGCGAAAGCGCTCCCCGCGTACGAAGAGGTGACAAAACGGTTTCCCAGAAGTCCGCTCAGATCTGCAGCGCAAGTGCGGCAAGGCGAAGTGTTGATGCAATCGCGTGAAGAAGGTAAGGCCATTGCACTCCTGCAAGGCATCCTTCCCGGACTTGAAGAGGCAGACGACCGCGCCGAAGCGCTGTACCTCCTTGGCGAATCCCACTACCACAAAAACCGGTTTCCTCAGGCACGCGCATGGTATGATTCGTTTCTCACCCATCACCGCGGCCACCGTCTGGAACGAGACGTGCTGTCCGCACGGGCGTGGACCCTGCTGCAGGAACAGAGGGCGGACGAGGCAGCTGCCGCGTTCATTGACCTGGCTGCCGGGGAGGATGCGATCGCTCATGCTTCAGCTTACCGGGCCGGTGTGGCACTGAAGCTGGCGCGGAAACCAGCCCAGGCAGAGACCTGGTTCAAACGGGTTGCCTCGACGGCGAACGATGAATTCGCCGACGATGCGTTGTATGAGATCGGCGTCCTCCGGTTTGAACAGGGGGCGCACGACTCAGCACTCGCCGTGTTCAACAAAGTGCTCTCGACATATCCGACCGGCGACGTACGGGCGAAGACGCTGTTCATGGTGGGGGAAGTCCACCGGACGCGTGGTGCTCTGGATGCGGCTCTTGCATCGTATCGCGATGCGCGGGCGCAGGATACTGTGAGCCCGCAACTCCTTGCCGACCTCCTCTACGAAGAAGGACTGACACTGGAGCAGTTGGGACGGTACGCGGAAGCTTCCTCCATTCTCCGCGCGTTTGTGTCGGAGTACCCCGGTGACACGCAGGCGCCGGAGGCCTGGTTCTGGCTCGGCGAGGCGTACTTCCACGACGGCGCATACGAACGGGCGGACAGCGCGTACACCGTTGCGCTTCAGAAGCTTCCCCCCAAACGCATTCCGGATGCGCTCTATGGAAAGGCGTGGAGCCGGTATCGCCTCGAGGATTTCAAAGGCGCCAGAGATATCTTCTCGCGCATTGTTTCCCAGCATCCCAAGAGCACCTACGCCGACGATTCACGCCTGCGCGTTGGCGATTGCCACACATCACTTCGAGAGCACGCAAAGGCGGTTGCATCCTACAGGGAAGTGCTGAAGTTGGGAAAGCCGGCGGATAACCTTGACTATGCACGCTATCAATTGGGCGGAGCGCTGATCAGAAACGGTCAACCGACGCAGGGGATCAAGGAATACGAAACGCTTCTTGCCCGCACACCCGACTCGCCCTACGCAGACGATGCACGCTACGCGATAGGGTGGGTGTACTTCCAACAGAAAAACTACCCGCGGGCTATGAAGGAATTCCGGGAAACGCTCCGGTTGTATCCGAAGAGTGAGCTTGTTCCCCGGGTGCTCTGCAGTCTTGGCGATGCGCACTACAACAGCGGAGACTACCCTGGCGCCATTGCCGCGTACGAGAAGGTCCTGGCGGCGCATCCACAGAGCTCATCTGTTCTGGATGCGGCAAAGGGCGTGCGCGATGCCTACGCCGCGCAGAACAAGGAGAGCGCAGGGGAGGCGCGCGTTACAGAATTTCTGAGGAACCATCCGACCGCTGCCGCCGCGGACCGGCTCGCACTCCAGAAGGCAGAAGAGAAATTCGCTCAGGGGGAATACGAGGCGGCCCGCGGTTTGTACGCCGACTTCCTTCGCGTCTATCCGAAGAGCCCGCTTGTTCCCGATGCATCGATAGGGGCAGGCAGGGCACACCTGGCCCTCGGGCATTTGCAGGAGGCAGAAGGCATTTTCCGCTCAACGGCAGAGCGGTTCCCCGGGAAGCCAGCTGCGGCGGCCGCACTCTACGAGCTTGGCAAACTCCTTGCCCGTCAGCTGCGCCCCACCGAAGCGATGGCGATGTTCGAGCGGGTCGAGGCGGAGCATCCCGGCTCACCTGAGGCAGGTGAATCCCGCCTCGAGCGGGCACGGACCCTGAGAGACGAAGGCGACGCCTCGGGCGCAGTGTTGTTGCTTGAGACCATCACGCCCGAAACGTTTTCTGATGCCCTCGCAGACCGGGCCCGGGTGGAAGCTGCCGGCATCCATTTACAGAAAAAACGATACGACCAGGCCTCGGCATTGTACACGGCGGTGGCCCAATCGCGCTCGGATGATATCGGGGCAGAAGCCCAGTGCGGAGCTGCCGAAGTCCTCTTCGCCCGGGGCGACGTGGATGGAGGAGTTGCCGCCTTCGCCAGGGTGAAATACCTCTATCCAGGCTCAAGGGAATGGATAGGGAAGGCCTCATTCAGGATGGCCGACGGCTACATTCTTCTCGGCCAACAGCAAAAGGCACGTGATCTCTACGCCACTGTCGCCTCCGAACACAAGGGAACGACGCTTGGCCTCGATGCCGCGGCCAAACTGGAAGGGTTGAGATGATCATGGGGAGCAGACATGCGTGGATTGGTCTTCTGACGTGCGCCGTGCTCTGTTGGACTGCGCCGGGTACCGTGGGACAGACGAAGCCGGAACCTCCGCGCCACCGGCCCGTCATGCTTCCGCGCGACACGTCGCGTGCTCCGGAGGTCTCGACGCCAAACGACAGCGCAAATAACACCAGGACCCGGTTCCCGACCTTCGACGTTCCCGAGTACACCATTACCGGTGAAGAAACAAGCGGGCTCAGCAGGATGCCCCGCCCGCTGCATTCCGATTTCCCGGCGGGGGGCGCATTGCGCTCTGCCGGACCGGGCATGCGAACTCCGGTCCTGGCCTTGGATGACACAAGGCGACCAACCGGGCTATACGATGCAGACAGAATCGGGGGAGGAGCGCGTCTGGGGTATGGCTCCTTCCAGAGCCCGTCACTAGATCTCTGGCTATCCTACGGTGCGGACCAGACGGATTTCCTTCTGAATTCGGGCTTTACGTCTTCACGAGGGCACGTCCCTCATGCCCAGTCCCAAAGGGCCTTCAATACGCTGTCGGGTGGCTTCGGCCTGCTCGGCACCCGGGTCCGCGCCACGCTGGGGCTCAACGGCGACGGGTACAGGTTGTACGGTTCCGACCGGCCTGATAGGTGGCGGACGGTGACCGATATCCGGGGCGATGTGGAAATCGGGACCGTTCACCTCGGGGGCGGAGGATTGTCTTCCGGGATGCACATGCGCTCCACGGTGCTCGAGGACACCCTGAAATCGAGCGAAGTCCAGCTGGGCTTCGATGCCAGCTATCGGGTTACTCTTGGACGAGTGCGGCTTATCGCTGATGCTGTCCTCTCGACGAGCAGCTACACCAGCACCATGGATGTCCTGAGTCCGCACCTATACACGATGGGAATCCGGGCAAGGTTTCCTGTTCAGCCGATGCTGGACATGGAGGCAGGTGTCCGGGCAGGAGTCCGGCGCGGCACCGACATGGGGGCGCTCGGATTTGTCGACCCACTGTTTGGCGTGTACTGGCGGGGATGGACGGACGCCACGGCGTATGTGCGATTCGAACCGTCTGTCGAAAAGGCATCGCTCCTTTCCATGAGCACGGAGAGTCCCTATGTTACCGTCGCGCCGCATTTGCGGCCGAGACACTATCGGACAAATCTGGTGGCCGGCGTGACGTTCCGGCCAGCTGCAACGATGCGTTGCACGGTGGAGTGGTTTACCCTGCGGGGGGACGATGTGCCGGTGTTCGTTGACCGTGACAGCGCGGGGATATGGACACCGGTATACGGCGGCGTAGTGCGTTCGACGGGGGTCACGGCGTCGATTGCGGCGGACCTCTCACAGGAGGATGTGTTGCACGCAACGCTCACGTTGAGAAACGCGCGGTGGTCAGGAACGGGATCGACGGATCCCTTGCTGGCCGGAGATGCGGTGCCGTATGTGCCCGGGTTGGAGATCGATGCGTTTGCGCTTCACCGTTTTCCGTTCGGACTCAGTATTGCTCCATCACTCCGGCTTGTGGGGAGCCGGGCTGTTGATCCCCGCAATTCCCGCTCACTGACGTCCTATCTTGACATCGGGTTGCGGGCAGAGTACATTGTACTGCCATCGTTCACGATTGCACTCACTTTTGAGAATCTGTTCGGAACCAAGCGGACGTACTGGGATCGTTATCCCGGAGTTCCGGCGACGGCAGCGTTGTCTGCGGCATATAGCTGGTAGAAATTCATCCTGTTCACCTCAACCTATAGAGGAGGGTTTCACGATGCCACGATTCAATCTCAAAGATGAGGATACGAATCCGGATTCGGGTCTGTCGGACACCGGTCAGGGTCCGAACCCGCCGACATTGCGGGAAGTTGGTGGCGGTGGCGGACGCATCTCGCCCATCTTTCTCGTCCTTCTGATCCTCGTTCTCCTCGCGGCGGGAGTGTTTGCGCTGAACTACTTCAAGGTGATCAACCTCTGGGGAAAGAAGGCGCCTGTCGTCACAGAAACTCTGCCCGAACCTGACCTCCCGGCTCCTGAGGAAGGCACAGCCGATGCAGGCACCTCCCCGCAAGGAGAGGAATCCCTTCCGCTTCCCTCAGTGACGCCTCCGGCACCGGAGACAGGCAGCTCCACATCCCAGCCCGCCGTGAAGCGCGATCTGAGCGTGGTTCCGACAGGGACGGGAAAATACACGATTCAGTTTTCCGCATGGCTCACCCGGTCGAAGGCAGAGGATCAAGCTTCGCGTCTTGCCAACGGCGGCTATGACGCCTATGTCGATGAGGCGACCGACGCCGGTCAGACATGGTACCGCGTTCGGGTTGGACGGTACGACACACGAAGCCAGGCCAATGACGTGGTCGCCCGGCTGCAGGTCATGACGGAAGATGATGTGTGGCTTGCCACGCAACGGGCGCGGTAATTTTCGGGAGAATCAATGAATCTTATGGATATGCTGATGAGGGGAGGGGTCATCATGTGGCCCATCCTCCTCTGCTCCGTGGTGGCCGCATTTGTTGTCATCGAGCGCCTGCTTGTTCTCCGGCGGGCAAGGATGGACGCCGGGCAGTTCATGCTGAAGCTCAAAAGCATCTACCGGCACGGCGATACTACCGCAGTCCTCACGTATTGCAGCCAGAAGGACGCACCGATTGCCAACATTGTCCGGAAAGGCGTGCTGAAACACGGACAGGGAGAGGCCAAGGTGCGGGAGGCCGTGGAAAATGCAGGCCGTGAGGAGGTGTTCCATCTCGAACGAAGGCTCCCGATTCTCGCGAGCATCGGCGGTGTCGCGCCGATGCTCGGCTTCCTCGGAACCGTCACCGGCATGATCGCGGCGTTTCAGGTGATCGAGCAGCAAAGCGGCGTCGTCAGTCCACAGGCGCTCGCGTCCGGCATCTGGGAGGCGCTGTTGACCACCGCGTTTGGTCTCATCGTGGGCATTCCAGCGCTCGTCATCTACAACTATTTCGTCGCCCGGATCCGGCGCCTCGTGCATGACATGGAGGTCACGTCGAATGAGTTCCTGGATATGCTCGACGCCGGCGTCCTCCCGCCGGGAAACAACAACGATGAACCGGTGCTTTCCGCTGTGACCCGCGCGGTTACCCCACCCGAAGACGAATTCTTCCGGCGGAAGGGATCATGAGACTGGAACCCGAGCAGAAGCTTTTGGCGACCTTCAGCTACACGTCCCTGACTGACGTTGTGATGCTGTTGCTGATCTTCTTCCTGCTCTCGTCCTCTTTTATCGCCGAACCGACGATCAGCGTCCAGCTTCCGCAGGCCGAATCTTCGGACCCCAAGACGGAGCAGACGATCGCGATTACCCTGACCGACAAGGGGGCGCTCTATCTGAACGACGCACCTGTTCGATTGGCCGATCTGAAGAAAACGCTGGCCCAGCGGCTCAAGGAATCCCCCGATCGCGCGGTGCAAATTCGGGCAGACAGGGCCGTGACGTTGGAGCGGGCTGTGCAGATCGTTGACATCGCCAAGGCCGCGGGTGCGACGCGTTTCTTGATTGCCACAGAACCACCGGGACCGGGACGGTGACGCTCACCATACAAGGACGAGACCAGCTCTATGGATGGGGCGGGACGATCATGCTGCACCTGGTTGCGGCAATCATCCTTGTGCTCTGGCGTATCGAAGCGCCTCCGGCCATTCCGGAGACTGTGGAAATCGACTTTTTACCAGTGACCCCTCCGAAGCCGGCGGTTACCATCCCCGCGCGATCAAAACCTGCCGCCACAGCCAAAGCCCGAACGGGCAAAGCCCAACCGTCGGCACGCACACGACGCGTGAAACTCCCGGAACGATCGTCGGTTTCCCGTGACGATGTGCTCGCCGTCCCGTCTGCGAAGAAGCTCGACGCGCCGGAAGGCGCCGGGGGAAGCCGGCGTACCTCGACTGCCGGATCGGCTGCGAAAAACAGCCGGGCAGGGAGTACTGCAGGAACACGGACCGGGCAGGCGGGACCGGGGAGCGCTGCCGGGAAGGGGGTTGCCTCCGGCAGAAACCTGCCGGGAATCGCCGATCGTGTTGCCGGCTCTTCCGCTCTGGGGTCAGTGCAATGGATCGGTGGGGGTAAACGACGGAAGATCAGCGGCAGCCTGCCGCGATATCCCTCCGGCACAAACGTCGAGGCACAAATACGCCTGGAAGCAGTGGTGACGCCAAATGGCTCAGTGAAATCGGTCCGGCCCGCACAAAAAGCCAACGCCCGGTTGGAAGAAGCCGCGATGAAGGAACTGCGCAAATGGCGGTTCGAGCCGCTTGCGCGAAAACTCCCCCAGAAAGATCAGCGGTGCATCGTGACTTTCAACTTCAAGCTGAAGTAGCTTCCCCCTCCTCCGCCTTTTCCCGGGGCTTGTCTTTCCGGAAGTAGAAGTAGTAGAACACGGATTCCCCGGCAGCCAGGAGCGCAAGAGCCGCGGCATCCCCGTCAAACCATTTTCCGAACCCCTCCGGGGCCAGGACCAGCCGCACCAGAAACGAGGAAATACTCCACCCGACGAAAAAGATCACCGCCATGAACAGGACCCCGAGCACCCCTTCAACAACACCCTCCTCCTGCCATCGCTTGGTGAAGACCGCGGCGAAGGCGACGACATGCAGGTAGAACACAATAAGCGTGACCATGGCTACTCTTCTTCCTTGAACGTGAGGGCCGCGCGGAGCGTCCGGAGCAGAATCCGCACATCGAAGGCCAGCGACCAATTCTCGATGTAGTAGAGATCGTACTTGATGCGTTCCTCGATGGACGTGTCGCCCCGCAACCCGTTCACCTGAGCCCAGCCGGTGACGCCGGTTTTGACACGATGGCGGTCCAGGTATTTGGGGACTTTCTCGCCAAAGGCACGAACCGCGTGCGTTCGCTCGGGGCGGGGACCCACGAGGCTCATGTCCCCACGCAGCACATTCCATAATTGGGGGAGCTCATCCAGACTGAACCTGCGGAGAACCCTGCCGAGCCGTGTGCGGCGGGGATCGTTCTTTAAACCCAACCCCGCCTCGATGTCACGCCGTTCCGCCCCTTGCACCATCGACCGGAATTTCAGCATGGTGAATTCGTTCCCATCCAGGCCGACTCTCCGCTGGCGAAAAAGGACCGGACCCGGGGAGTCCAGGCGGATGGCTACGGCAATAATTCCAAGCAGGGGAGAGAGGACCAGGAGGATTGTCCCCGCCACCAGGGCGTCAAAGACCCGCTTTGTCGCGCGTCCCAGCGGGCCTAGCGGAATGGTCTTCACACGCAGGAAAGGTATCCCTTCCAGGTCGCGCACGCGCATCTGGCTCGTCAGGACTTCAAGGAGATCGGGCACCAGCATGAATTCGATGTTGATCCCCTCACATTCGCTCACGAGGTCAAAGAGCTGCGGATGATCCCGGTATGTCAGCGCGATGAACGCCAGCTCGATGTTGTTTTCCCGGATGTACGCGGGTGCGTCTCCCACCTGGCCCAGGTGGGGGCACTCCGCGATTCGGGATCCTTGTGCAGCAGGTTGGTCGGCGAAGTACCCTGCGATGAGGAAACCGAAAGAACCGTGGCGGTGGAGGCGTGTGAAGACCTGATCGGCGAGTGGCCCGCTGCCGATAATGATGGCCGGCTGGAGGTG
>JADLEA010000533.1 GCA_020846365.1 Bacteroidota bacterium | reverse complement strand
CGGACGAGCTCCGTCGTCGTGGGCGTCAAACGGTGAATCCCTTGGCGTGCAAGATTCCGGATGGTCGAATTGGATCGAACGCGACGGGGACCTTGCCTCGGGACCTTCGCAATCGAAGAAGAAAGTCCATCCCGTGGCAGCATTCACGTATCACAGCTCAATCCTTCCCGGAGATTCGATCGACATTGTTCAACTCGTGAGCAGCATTTCCAGGAAGGAAACAGACCAGGCCATTGCCAGTGCCGGGAACGGGTGGAGAGAGGACATTGCCGGATACAGAGAAGCGGTGCATCGCGCTGCCTATGGTGATGGGGGATTTCATTCCGGCCATGCACGGACCGACAGTTCGGTTGCCTATGCACGGGCTCTTCTCGAGGCCAATCAACACCATCTCAACGGCGTGACGGTACCCATGCCCTGCCCGGCAGAATACAATTTCTTCTTCACGCATGACGCTTTGTTGACGAACCTTTCTGCGATCGCGTTTGACCCGGAACGCGTCCGGCGGGATCTGCTGTACCTGGCCAAGCATGCAAAAGACAATGTGATCCCGCACGCGTACTACTGGAAGGATGACGGGTTTGTAACGGAATACTGCAGTCCGGGAAATTGGAACAATCTCTGGTTCATCCTCGCGTCGGCCAGCTATCTGCGTCATACCATGGACTCCACGACCGTTCTGCGTCTGTATCCGCTCCTGACGAAGAGCCTCGAACAGACTCTGTCCAGACGGCAGGGTGACGTCATGTACGGCACCGAACCGGATTGGTGGGATTTCGGACATGCCGTCGGCGCGCGCGCCTATCTGACGATACTCACCGTTCGAGCTCTGGAAGAGTATGTCTTCGTCTCGGCGTGGCTGCGCAAGAATCTCTCCCGCCTGCGCTCTTATGAGGCGATGTCCTCCGCGTTGCGTGACGGACTTCGCAGGGAATTGTGGGACGAATCTGCCGGCTACCTCTTCAATTCCATCGGATCAGAACGCGACCGGCACATCTATATGGGGCCGCTGCTGGCAGCGGTCTACGGCGCGCTTCCTCCCGAAAACGCGAAACAGCTTGTGGCCACGGCCGGGAACTGGCTGGTGGATTCCAGCATTGGCATTCGCACGGTCTTTCCGGTGGATTTTCACACCGATTCCGTGAAGAGTCTCTACAAGGTTAAGGGGAACGAGGCAGGAGATGCGTTCACGTACGCCAACGGAGGCGTCTGGTATCTTGGCAACGCCTGGTATGCCCGGGCCCTGAAATCCATAGGCGACGTCGAAGGCGCATTTGAGTTCTACTCCAGGACCATGACGTTGGACGGAATCGTGCAGAGTCCCTCAGGACAACCCGCGCTGTACGAATACCGCTATGCCAATCCATTCGCAAGGAACCATGGGTGGATTGACAAGCCGACGATGATGTGGTCGGCGGGATTCTGCATCGGCACTGCGTACCTGCTGTCGGGCATGGAAGACAACGTCTGGAATCTCACTGTGGCCGGCAAAGCTCCGCAAGCGCTGGAACATGTGCGTTGTGCGTATACGTTCGGCGGGCACAAGACCCTGGAACGGCGAGGCAAGGGTCCCATGCTGACAAGGATGCTGGCCGGCACGACGGACATCCCTTCGCGTGTCATGCCGCTCGATGCCAGACACGCCTCGTCGATATCCATCGATATGGGGGGCATCCGGTACCCGTTCCTGGACAGCGTGAATGCAATCCTACACAGCGCCAGACTCGATCCTGAAACGCGGGTGATGAAGTGTGCGCTTTCATCATACAAAGACCATCAGACAACTGTGAAAGTGATTACCCCCTGGCTTGCCCGGTCCGTTGCTGTCAACGGGAAGCCGTGGCGGGATTGGACTGTAACCTCCACGTCGGGCGGAACGTTGGTGGTGTTGATACGATATCCCGCCTCCGAGGGCATCGACGCGATAGAGATGCGATTCTGACGACCCCGGGAGTGCTTGAACACTCACAGCAGCCGGTGCCGTGTCTGCGCTGAGTCGAAGTACGTTTGGAGAATGGAAGCAAGGGTACAATGAGAGCAGCCCTTTATACTGGCCCGAAACGTCTCGATGTGGTTTCACGCGACCTTCGCCCGCTACGGGATGACGAAGTGCTTGTCGACGTCGAAGCGTGCGGGATTTGCGGGACGGACGTGCATATCGTGGAGGGCACGTCGCGCTCATCTCCCCCGGTTGTGCTGGGACATGAGTATGCCGGCAGGATTGTGGATACAGGGAAGGGTGTGACGTCGCATGCTCTCGGAGAACGTGTTGCGGTGGATCCCAATATTGCCTGCGGAGAGTGCGCATACTGCAGAAGGGGACTTGTTCACCTCTGCTCCTCGCTCCGCGCGCTGGGGGTGGACATTGACGGCGGTATGGCGGAGTTCTGCATCGTGCCGGCGGCGCAGCTGTATGCACTCGGAGAAGACATGGCACCGGAGGTGTGTGCGTTTGTCGAGCCGGTCTCCTGTGCTGTGCATGGCATCGACAAGGCGCATATCGCTCCCGGAGACGCGGTCATCATCATCGGGGGCGGTCCCATCGGCCAGATCATGCTGCAACTCGCGCGCGTCGCAGGAGCCGCATTCACCGTGCTGGTCGAACCGGTTGCGGAAAAACGCGCCCTTGCCGCCGCGAGCGTCGCGTCGCGCGTGGTGGATCCGCACGACACCGACGTCGGTGACGCAGTTTTTGAGGACCTTCCGGAAGGCGCGGATGTGGTCATTGAATGCGCGGGCCTCCCATCGACGGCACAGCTTGCCCTGAAGCTTGCCCGCAGAGGCGGACCGGTGGAGTTCTTCGGCGTATGTCCCATCGGAAGCACTCTTCCGCTGGAACCGCATCAGGTCTATTTCAAAGAGCTGACGATCGTGGGTTCGTACATCAACCCGCATACGTTCAGCCGGGCCATCGCGCTGCTTCAGCAGGGGAGAGTGGTGGTAAAGGATTTTCCCATCGCACGGTTCCCGGTGGATGGTGTGCATGAAGCGCTCCGGTATCACAGGGAGAACCGTACACTGAAAAGCATTATCGTCCCATGAGCAGATCTGTGCAACCATCGGTGGCCATCACCCCTTCAATGCACGAGCCGACGCAGAAGATGCTGAAATCGATGGCTCTGCGGCCGTCACATGAACCGGGAATCCCCTGCGTCAGAAATGGAGGCAGGAGACGAGCATCGGCCCTGCTTCCCATCATCCTGCTTCTGAGTTTCCCCCTCGCCTGCCGGAATCAGATGGAGCCATCGATGGTGAACTTCGCCCATCTGGAACACCTGACCGAACAGATAACGGTGGCCGGTGACACGGTGGACATCGTCCATGTCTATGCAAACTATCCGGACTATGCATGGGTGAACGCGAAGGAATCGGGTCCGGAGGGCATTGCCTGTGTAGATGACGCGGCAAGGGCAGCAGTGGTGTACCTGCGGGATTTCGAGCTCTCTCGCCGCCAGACCAGTCTTGATCATGCACGCCGGCTGCTACAGTTTGTGCTTGCCATGCAGGATTCTGACGGTCAGTTCTACAATTTCATTCATGATGACCACTCCATCAACAGGGATGGGAAGACCAGCTTCAAATCGTTCGGCTGGTGGGCAGCCCGGGGCGTGTGGGGCCTCGGGCACGGCTACCGTGTCTTCAAATCCGTTGACAGTGCCTTTGCCTTTCGTCTTGGTCGCGCTGTGGAGCGGTCGATCCCGCATGTGTACACGTTGTTGCTGGAGTACGGGAAGACGGATGAAGAAGCGGGCTACGTGTTTCCTCGCTGGTTGCTCCACGAATCCGCTGCCGATGCGACATCGGAGCTGCTTCTCGGACTTGTAGAGTACTGGCGTGCGGAACCCTCGGACTCGCTGGCCGGCGCAATCCGGCAGCTCGCCAGCGGACTTGCGTTGATGCAGGACGGCGATACCGGAGAGTTCCCGTTCGGCCTTCATAGGTCGTGGCGTACGCAATGGCACCTCTGGGGAAACAGTCAGACCCAGGCCCTCGCGATGGCAGGCAAGCACCTGGGAGATTCAGCGATGATCTCGTCCGCACGGCGCGAAGCCGATGGGTTCTATACCAGACTTCTTTGCGAGGGCTTGTTCAAGGAAATGGATCTGCGCACTCCCGGTGTACGGACAGAGTTCGAGCAAATCGCATACGGTATCCGTCCCATGGCTGTGGGACTTCTCAGACTGTATGAAGCCACGGGCAATGCAGACTATGTCCGTTTGGCCGGAATCACTGCCTCCTGGTTGTTCGGGAACAATGCGGCCGGCACAAGGATGTACGATCCCGCGACAGGGCGATGCTATGATGGCATACAAAGCAGCACCGGCATTAACCGGAATTCCGGGGCGGAGTCCACCATCGAGGCGCTCGGCACGCTCATCGAGTTGGAAGCGTATCCCGAAGCCCTGGCATATGCAAGATGCAACCGGGTGGACGGTTCAGCGACGCCGTCACAGAGCATGGGAACGTTTGAGCTCCCCGATGGGAAGCGGTTCACGCTCCATATCGACGCACAGCAGCGCCGGTTCTGGTTCGATGAGAATTAGATGATCAAACACCCAGACATACGGATCACTCCTATCGTGCTCGCTGCGGCAGGGCTTGTGATGCTTACAGTCGCCGCGTACGCGCAGCACATTTCGATTCCGCGGATTGACCAGATGCCGGATATGCCGTCGCCGTACCACATGCGAGACTGGAAGCGGGTCGCACTGGCCTACGATTCTCTTGCGTTCGATCTGACGCGAAGCGAGCAGTACTTTCCCCTGGTCTTCCTCATCACGAATACGGCAAACTACCCGGGGCAGATAAGTTTTGGGCTCCAATCCTACGTGGGCGACGGACGTTCGGAAACCGGCGAAGCCATCAATCTCCTCCCGGCAGTTGTGGGGGCCACGCTCTGCGGAGCAAACAAGCGGCTGCAATTCGGACGGGATTGGGTGACGATGTGCCAGGAATACTTCAATAACCGCCCTGAGGAGAATGTCTATCTCAATGAACCGGTAGCGAATAGCGGATCGGATTGGTGGTACGATGTCATGCCGAATGTGTTCTTCTATCAACTTGCGTCATTGCATGAGGGCGCGGGGGACTTCACAAGGCAGTTCGGCATCGTTGCGGACAGGTGGCTTGAGTCCGTCTACGCTATGGGTGGAAGCCTTGCACCCTGGTCCCATCCCGGACTGGAGCATCGTGGATGGTACCTTGCCACGATGACGCCAAACAACGAGACGCCTCACGAACCCGAGGCAGGCGGTTCTATTGCCTGGCTTCTCTACCACGCCTCGCTGGTCACAGGGAACCGTGAGTACCGGTACGGAGCTGAACTGTGCATCGAGGAGCTGAATGCCTACACCACGAACCCTGCGTACGAACTGCAGCTTGCCTACGGCACGTACCTCGCGGCCCGGATGAACGGAGAACTCGGTACCTCGTTCAACGTGGAGAAGATGGTGAACTGGTGTTTCGACGTCTCTCCGCTCCGGAGCTGGGGAGCGGTCGTGGGAACATGGGGCGGATACGATTGCTCGGGATTGATCGGAGAGGTGAACGGCTGGAACGACTATGCCTTCGCGATGAACACTTTCGAGCAGATCGGTGCGCTGGTGCCGCTGGTGAGGTATGATCCGCGGTTTGCGCGCGCGATCGGGAAGTGGACGCTGAATGCCGCCAATGCAAGCCGCCTCTTCTACGGGGCGTTCCTTCCGGACGCCAACCAGGACAGCAGGGTCTGGTCCAGCCAGTATGATCCGGGATCGGTTTTTGCACACGAAGCGCTCCGTCAACGAGGTCCGGGCCAAATCACACCGTATGCGACAGGCGATGCCATCGCAGGGGGGTGGGCGCCGACCAATCTCTCTCTGTACAGTTCGTCGCACGTCGGAATTCTGGGTGCCATCATTGACACCACTGAGGTGCCCGGAGTGTTGAAACTCAACCTTCTCGCGACGGACTACTTCCATGCGCCGGCATACCCTACCTATCTGTTCTACAATCCGGATACCCTCGACCATGTCGTAACCCTGGCCGTCGGTGGGGGTTTGCATGATGTGTACAACACCGTGACGAAGACGTTCCTTGCTCAGGCGGTTTCCGGCGCCGCAGGCATATCCATACCTGCCCGTGATGCAATCGTGCTGGTCATTGCGCCTTCAGGGGGTACAGTGTCGTACGACGAAGAGCGCATGCTCATCGACGGAGTCGTCGTCGACTACCGCTCGGGGCACGTGCCTTCCAATCACCGGCCGCGGATCAAGGGTTTTGGTGCCGGGTCTCCCAGCGTCTACCTCAACGGCGTTTCGCAGCTCTCGTGCACAGTCGTGGACCCCGACGGAGACACGGTTGCGTTTCAATGGTTGGCTACGGGGGGAACGGTCATAGGAGAGGGATCCACGGTCGTCTGGACTGCCCCCGATTCGAGCGGTGCGTTCAACATAGCATGCATGGTCTCGGACGGGAAGGGGGGAAGCGATACCGCGCACGCAACGATAACCGTCGTGGATTCACCGCTCTCCGTTCCGGTCATCCGGGAGGTTGTTGCGCGGCCGGGCAAACTGGACCTTGGAGCCACGACAACAGCGACCTGCCGGGCGAACGATCCAACAGGAAGACCTCTCACATACACCTGGCAGGCGACTGCAGGAATCATCACCGGAACCGATTCTGTGGTCCAGTGGACTGCACCGGCAATTGCTGGCAACTACACCTTATGGTGCAGCGTAGACAACGGACAGGGAGGAT
>JADLEA010000532.1 GCA_020846365.1 Bacteroidota bacterium | reverse complement strand
TCTTCTTCTTCAGCATGATCTTCCAACAGAGCGAATACATCTTCCTCTTCTTCGCCATCACCGGCGCAATCTTCACCGGCGGCTCGGGAGCGGTGATCATCGGCGGACTCTACTGGAAAAAGGGGACCACTGCGGCCGCATGGAGCGCCCTGATCACCGGTTCCGCGATCGCCGTGGGCGGCATTGTCGTTCAACAGCTCATCCCGGGCTTCTTCATCAACGGCCAGGAGTTCTGGGGACTTGCCATGCTGGTGTCGTCCTTGGTGTACATCCTCGTGTCGCTGATCGGCGGGCGGACCGATTTCGATATGGACAAGATGCTCCATCGCGGCGCGTATGCGATCAAGGAGGAAACCCGGATCGTGAGCGAGGTGCCCGCCCGCGGTTGGAAAATGCTGGGCATGGGAAAGGAATTCACGCGAGGGGACAAGATCATCTACCTCGCCGCCTATGCCTGGACATTTGCCTGGACGATCGTGTTTCTCGTCGGCACCTGGTTCAATCTGTCCAGCGAGGTTTCCGACAACTCCTGGATGTCTTTCTGGCGCTGGTTCGTGCTCATCAACACCGGCGTCTCCGTCGTCATCATCCTCTGGTTTGCCGTCGGCGGGACAAAAGATCTGCGCGAGATGTTGAAGCGGCTATCGACAGCAACGCGCAATCATCAGGACGACGGTTTTGTGAAGAAGGACAGCCGGTAGTAACACCATGCGGAGGATACCGTGAAACGATTTCCGAATAATCCCATCCTTACGCGAGAGGATGTCCCGGCTATTCCCCCCGAGCTTGTCGATGCTACATCGGTGTTCAATCCGGGTGCAATCAGACACCACGGCAAGTACATCCTGGTCACTCGCGTGCAGAGCCGCTCCCGGGAAACATTCCTTGTTGTGGCGGAGAGTCCGGATGGCCTGCAGTTTACCATGCATCGCGAGATCGTCCGTCTTGAAGGCATGGAGAAACTGGGCAAACGCGTCTTCCACGTGTACGATGCCCGGCTGACGGAGCTGGAGGATACAGTCTATGTGATGTTCGCGATGGATATGGAAGGGTTGTGCCATCTCGGACTTGCGTGCACGAAGGATTTTCAGCGTTTTACGTTTCTCGGCATCACGACTGACGATGATACGCGCAACGGGGTTCTCTTTCCGGAAAAGGTGGGCGGACGATTCCTTCGCATGGACAGGCCCAATCGAGCGCAGGTTGACGGCGGCGTGCGGACGGGGAACACGATCTGGCTCTCGGCGTCGGACGACTTAATCCGCTGGAAGCCCGTGGCGCCGCTGATCAGCGGCCGGTTCCACTACTGGGACGAATTCATCGGATCGGGTCCTCCTCCCGTCAAGACACGCGATGGCTGGCTGCACATCTATCACGGCGTTGCGGGCCACTTCGGAAGCGCCAACATCTATCAGGCAGGCGTAATGCTCCTGGACCTGAAGGATCCTTCGAAGGTCACGGGGCGGTGCCGTTTTAACATCCTCGAGCCGCGAGAAACGTATGAGCTGACCGGACAGGTGCCCAATGTGGTCTTCCCCAGCGGGATGGTCGTGGAACAATACGACAGTGAAGGGTTCGCTCTTCCGAAGAGCCCTGTGAAAGTGTACTACGGCGCTGCAGACACCGCGATCGGCCTCGCGACGACCACGGTGGAGGAGCTTCTGGCCGCTGCGCGTGAGGGAGAAATCCCGTCGCAAGGAATGTAAGGTCAATGTGAAAGGTATGGATATGCGTGATCGTGAAATGCGTTATGCCGGCCGGACCGACGTCGTGTGCCCCCGCGAGTCGGGAAGTGTGCTTGCTGCAACCGTCCTGGCAGGATTGTTGGTCCTTGCCACGACAACATCGCTGATCGCTCGCAACGAGAGCCAGGAGGGTGCCCGGCCCTCTGACGGACTGGTAATCCGCGAGGCACTCGGCATAACCCTGCCGCGCCGAACAGTGTCGAATGTCATCAGCGGCATACCGCTCGAAGCATGGTTCTCCAGCGGGCGCACAGACATTCCCGCGGCGGGGAAGTCCGTCCGCTTTCCCGATGGCAGAGAGGCCAGGTGGGAGCGGGTTGTTGCGGACAGCGAAGGGTGGTTCTCCGGTGAATGGCCTGCAGAAAAATTCGTGGCAGTCCGTATCGAAAGGAAGTCGCCTGTACGCATGGTCCTGGAAGGCATGGGTCATGACATTGTCTATGTCAACGGAACTCCCCGAGCAGGGAACCCCTATCGCCAGAAAGACACCTATGAGCCCTGGGAACCTCACTTCGACTACTCGCGCATCCCTCTTGAGTTAGGGGAAGGCGAGAACCTTTTGCTGTTCCGGTATTCCCGTGGCAGGCTGAAGATCAAACTGGATCCTTTGACGAAGGCGATCAGCTTCAATCCCGATGACACGACGCTTCCTGACGCAGTCGTCGGAACTTCTCTGGACGCATGGGGAAGCATTTTGCTGACCAATGGATCCGGCGCGGCAGCAAGAGGTCTCTCGCTTGTTTGTGCTCCAACTGGAGGACACCCTGACACCTTCGCAGTGGGCTCCCTGCCTGCAATGGGCGTCAGGA
>JADLEA010000531.1 GCA_020846365.1 Bacteroidota bacterium | reverse complement strand
TGCGGCAATCAAGACCGCCCTGCCTGCGGCCTCCGTCGTGGGGTTTGTCCTCGGGAAGGCCGAGGGGGTATATCAAAACGTCCACCTGAATGCGGAGTACTTCCTCGGGCCGGAGAGGGATCCCGGACATGCCGTCGCGGCATTCACGCCGGCCGGCATTTCCAGGAAGGCCTCGATACACAAACTGCAGGGAACGGTGTCCTCGAGCAAAGCTCCTGCAACAAAAACGCGTGTGGCGACGGTAAGGCGCAAGGGAAATCTCAAGCTGTATCTCGGAGGACTTGTGTTTGCCTTCGTGGTTGTGGGAGCTCTGGTCCCGCTCCGCTCAGGCAGAACCAACTGGCAGGCGGATCTAGCTTCGTTGGAGCTTCCCGATTTGTCGTCGAGCGCGAAGACTGCGGAGCCGGCCGAGCCGGTGTCGCGCCAGGCGGTTCCTTCTGAACGAAAGAACATGCGTCCCGCGACGATTACGGTGCCGAGCGTTGGGCTCAGGGCAAACCACTCCTTGAGCTCTCAGACCCTGGCGAGGACCACGGTGCAAGCAGGGGAGAAGGTTGAGATCCTGCGGAAATACTCGGCAACCTCCGGGCCTGACTGGATACAGGTCCGCACGAAGACGGGAAAAGTTGGGTGGGTGATTGCGTCGGCGGTGAAGGAGACCGGTCGCCGCTAGGCGCGCGGTCGGCCGGCGTTCTACACAACGATTGTCTTGATGCCGAGCGATTCCAGGTTCTTTCGCTCCTCATCGGGGATGTTCGCGTCAGTGACTACCACATCCACGTCCGAGATCGGCGCAATAAACGCAAAGCTCCTCCGCAGAAACTTGCTGGAGTCCGTCACCACAATCACCTCTTTGGCGATGTCAATCATGAGGCGATTGAGGTGGGCTTCCTCGATTGTCGGCGTGGAGATGCCGTAGCGTGAATCGATGCTGTCCACGCCCATGATGAGTTTGTCGCAATAGTAATCCCTGATGTTTGCTTCCGCAACAGGCCCCAGCATGGAGAGGGAAGACTGTCGCAGCATCCCTCCCAGCATGATGAGCTTGATCTGCGGATAGTTTACGAGCTGGCCGGCCACGTTGAGTGCGTTGGTGATGATTGTGAGGTTGGTGAATCCCGAGAGGTTCTTTGCCACTTCGAGCGTCGTGGTGCCAGAGTCGAGAATGATCGTGTCCTCTTCGGTGATAAGCTCCACGGTCTTTTTCCCGATGGCCTGTTTTTCAGCAAGGTGGCGTTTGGATTTCTCGCTCAGGTGGTAGTCAATATTTACCCGTTGGTTCCTGATCGCGCCACCCCGGGCGCGGATTAGGATTCCTCTTTCCTCCAGAAGCCCCAGGTCGTTTCTAATGGTCACTTCGCTCACACGGAATCTGCGGCTGAGGTCGGTCACACCCACGTGCCCTTGAGTGTCCAACAGCTCAATAATTTTGGCCCGCCTGCCGATTGTCATTTCCTTATCATCTCTTTCGATTGCTTCCTTGTGTACCATCTCCGTTCCTCCGCAGATTGCTGATCGAATATACTGAAATCCAGTTGAGATTGCAATGGATTAGTTTGGTTTCGAAAGTATATGGTGCTTAATAAAAAGTTTATAAAAGCTCTTGACAAATCAATCGAAATGTATTAGCTTCTTTTCGACAGCCATTCTGGCAGTTTCGGAAGGTTGTTGACCACTCAAGGTATCAAGCGTGCTTTCCTTATCTCAAAGACCTCACCGTAACTTCACTTCGACCATGTCGGAGGAGATTCGCATGATAGAAAGACGGGAGTGTGGATGGCTGGCCAGGGTTCTTCTTGCTGGCATCACGAGCCTGTACTTTGCTACTGTTTGTTTTGCCGGGACGACCGGGAAAATCTCCGGGAAGATCCGGGATGCGGCGACCGGTGAACCCCTTGCCGGCGCCACCGTGACGCTCGTCGGCACGAGGATGGGCGGCGCTGCCGACCCGGAAGGCGACTACTTCATCATCAACATTCCTCCCGGCAGGTATACAGCGAGAGCCTCCATGGTCGGGTATGGATCACGGTCGGCAATGGATGTCATTGTACACGTTGACCGCACGACCGTGCTCAATTTTGACATTCATCAGGCCGCCATTAACGAGCAAGAAGTCCAGGTCGTGGCCGAGCGTCCCGTCATCCAGAAGGATCTCACAGCGAGCGTCTCCGCGCTCTCCGCACGCGAGCTGGAACTCAGCCCGCAACTGAGCATGCAGGACATCATCAAGCAGCAGCGGGGCGTGCTCCTTGGTTATGCGAACAAGGGGAAGGAAGGATTCTTCTTCACGAACACCCCTTCGGACGCGCTGCACATCCGGGGGGGACGGGAGAACGAAACAAGCTTCACGCTGAACGGGATGGTCATTACCGATCCGATGTGGGGCGGATCCGACATGATCCAAACGTCATCTGGGAATTTCGTCGGAGAGTTCAACACCCTCGCCGGAACTTTCAACGCCGAGTACGGCAACGCCATGTCCGGCGTCATCAATGTCGTGTCGCAGGAAGGCCCCGACGATCACTACACGGGGAGAATCTCCGTGTACACGGACCGCTTCGGCATCGACAAGTACGACAACAACACGAAGCAGGGGGACTTCAGCGTCGGCGGACCGGTGCCCCTCACCGGCGGCAAGCTCACGTTCGCCGTCAGCGGCGAGCGCCGCCTGTCGGATGGCTACATCTATGGTGCGCGATATCCCAACTGGACGGATTCCCGCGGCAGGGACGTGGACTCCATCACCGGGCTGCCTTCGGGTGATCCCGAAAAACTCTCCATGGACCGACTGGACTATCTCAGCGGATCGGGGACCATCACGTGGCATCCGCTGGAAATGGTCAAGCTCTCAGGGTTCTTCGCGTACACGACCCTCAAGCGCGACAACTACAATCATTACTTCAAATACTACCGGGAAGGTAATCCCTACCACGACTCCAGGGAGAAGCTGTTCGCGCTGACCTTGACCCACGCATGGAACGCCAGCACGTACTACGATGTCAGCTTCGGCTACCAGGATCACACGCGTTTCCTCGGGGTATACGACAGCTGGGAG
Source organism: Bacteroidota bacterium (assembly GCA_020846365.1). GTDB lineage: Bacteria > Bacteroidota > Ignavibacteria > UBA10030 > UBA6906 > JAGDMK01. The sequence continues at coordinate 5 of JADLEA010000531.1, read as the reverse complement.
GAGTA
>JADLEA010000530.1 GCA_020846365.1 Bacteroidota bacterium | reverse complement strand
GGCAGACACCCTCCCGGGCGCAAACTTCAGCGGCACATACATCACCGACAGCCGGTATGAGGATGCGATCGCCGATGACATGATCCGCGCGTACACCAAGATCCGTTTCTGGAAGATCGGAGACGCAGATCTCGGACTCCTCTTTTTCCTGCAGCACTCCAGCCGCGACAACAACACCGTGAGCACCAGCGATCTTGACAGTGAGCCGCTCAGGAGCGACGCGGAGACAGAGTGGACCATAGAGATCAATCCCTGGCTGAACTACCGGTTTGGCAAGAGCTATTTCGATTTCGGGATTCTCATGGAACTCTCCACGACGGGATTGGAGAACACTTCGCCACGCTGGAACGGCGCAATAGGAGCCACACAGAAGGACGTGATCAGAAATTCTTCGCCGTCGGAAAGCGGATTCAGCCCTTCATGGGAGAGCTTCTCGCGCGGGAGGACGACATTCTTCGCCACAGGATTCGAGGCATCCACGGCGATCAACATCAGCGGACGGTTTTCCGCGATCGCCTCACTGCTCCTGTTGCGGAAGTACAGCTATATCACAAAGGAATATGGAAGCTCCACCGTTCCCTCCGGCGGCGGGGAGTATGTGTTCAATCCATCTCATATACGGCACGACTACAAGAACGAGACATGGATGACCGGTTCTGTGGGCATCTTTACGGGGTGGGGACCATTTCAGATTCTTGCAACGATGCACCTGCCGCTCGCATACCTGCTCGAAAAGAACACCGAGCTTGAAGAGTCCGGCAACACACTTGTGAACCTCACCCAGCGGAATGTCTGGGCAGTTCAGGAGCCGGTGAGCTTCCGACTTCTACTCGTCTTCGGTCTGGAGAGATAGCTCCGGGGAACACCGTTCCTTGACGCGTTCAGTGTCTTTTGGCATTCCCATCGCTCGCCGAATTCCAGGGGTCCAACATGCGTTCGCTCATCAGTGCCGTGGTGTGCCTTTTCCTCCCTTCATCGCTTCTCTTTGCCCAATCCACACCGCAGGATCCCTTCCTTGGCGGCTACATGCTTGCCAATTCGGCGGAGATCACGTATGTCCATGCGGCGTCAACGGGCACGGCGTTCTCACGTCGGTTCTGGGACTCCGACACCAGCAGCGGCGTGCTTGTTGCGGGCCCGACGTCAACCTTTCCGGATTCCTCCGGAATCGGGACAGGCCGATACATGGATATCGTGTCTGGCGATTTCGACGCCGACGGATTTGATGAGGTCATCACAGCGTGGGCAGGGATAGACCACACGCTCTTCATCGCCGTGGAAGCTCCCCGGCGTTCCTCGGGAGAGATCTGGGAAACGGGCTCCCGGAGCATACTGCATAGCCCGTCCGACGTTGTCCAATCAAACCTGCACCTTGTGCGCGGTAACTTTGATCTCGATCCCGAGGCGGAACTCCTGGTGGGATATTGGGCGATGAACGGAAATATCGTCCTGTCACTCTACGATGTGAGTGCCACGCTCGATTTGACACGGACGGCTTCCTTCCCGGCGGTCTCGTACGCATCCATAGCTGGCGGTATTGCCCAGTTCCATCTCGCGGCCGGAGACTTCGACAAGGACGGGCTTGACGAAGTCCTGATGGTGCGGACCGTGGCTGCCGCACCAGTGGATATTCGATGCTCCGTCTATGACTACTACTGGCCTGCCGCTACGTTCAATCCGGGGGTCGATGTCCTGGTGAATCTGCGTGACATAGGTAGCAGCGCCTGGCGCGACGACTTTGTTCTCACCACGGGAGACTATGATGATGACGGCGCGGATGAGGCCATTGTTCTCTATCAGGAAGGGTATTGGGCAACCCTTTTGATCTTGGCAAGAGTCGATCTGATCATGCTGCCGATTTCCGTCGACCCGAACCTCGACGCGCTGGCACTAGAGGCGGCCACGCAGTGCGATACATGGCAGGCAGGAGTCGATATCCCCCCGGGCGGGGGAGTCAGCATCGCAAGCGACGACTTCAATATGACGGGGGGAGAGGAAGTGATCGTAGCGGGGCTGTCGCATGTCTCGCTCTGGGAAACGACAACCTGGCCGGCGTTCACGCTGCGCGCAAGCACAAGCTTCAACACCCGTTCCGGCGAGGAAAGCCGGCGGATGATCTCTATCGCCGATCTGAACGGAAGTGCATCCCAGGCGAGCTGGACTCCCGAAGTCGTGGTGGCGGACTATGTCTCTTCCACGTGGCTCTCCGCGGCTGCAGGTACGGCGCGGATCCGCACACTCGGCGTCAACATTGACACGCTGACCACGCCGTACAGCATCACCGGGTTTACCTCGAAAGGGGAGCAACAGTTGACATCCGTCGATGTTTCCCGGTATGCCCTCGCCACCGGCGACTTTGATGGCGATGCCGTCCGTCTTCGCACACCTACATTGATCACGAAAGAGAAGTTCGTCCAACCACTTGTCATCTTGAATGTCCCCCCGACGCATTACGACATTCTGGACGGAACCATCTATGATGTCTGTAAACAGTACCCGGGGAATTATTCCTTCAAGGCCACCTATGTGAAGGGCTCGTCGACAACGGGGGAGTTCTCGACGGAACAAACCCAGGACTGGACCACCTCGATGAGCATCGGCGGGAACTTCAAGCAGGTTCTCGGTCTGAATTTCAGCAGAACATACGGCGAGAGCTTCTCCAAGAAGACGGAGAGTGGGTCAACGATCCAGATCACAGACGAAGTGTTTAGCAGCGGCGACGACTACATCTTTGCGTCGGTCTCCGAATATGCCTTCTGGGAGTATCCCCTCTATGCGTCGGGCCAAGACCTGGGGAGTGTGCTGGTAACCATTCCCACACTGAGCAAACTGGAGTGGCTTCCCAGCAAGAGCCCGGAAGCTTTCCATTTCGAACCCAGTCATGAAGTCGGGAATGTGCTCTCCTACATGACCGCCCCGGAATTCGGGGGGTGCTTCGACATCGAGAGCATCGTGTGCGCGGATTTCCAGGGATACACGATATCGGAAAAGGCGGGGAAGACCTGGGAGGTATTCCTGAGTCAGAGCCAGGGGACGGAGCAGGAGTGGACGAAGAGCGTGGGAACCGAGGTGGGGGCATCTCTCAGCGGCTGGGGAATCGAGCTGGGGGTGAAACGATCGTACTCCTCGAAGGAGGTAACGACGCACAAAAGCAAGGCCACCCGGGATGTCAAGATCACACTCGAAGTGGGCGAACCGGATGCGAGCATTGGTGTTGCAGACTATTCCGTCACCCCCCTGGTGTACTGGTCGACGACAGGAGCGCTTGTGGTGGACTACGCGACCGAGCCCACGGTGTGGGAACTCCCTGACACGAGCCTGAGGACATGGTGGCAGAGGCACTATCAAACACATTCTGACCCCGCACTTCTGCTCCCCTGGCGCTATGATCCCGAAAAAACCGGAGATACGATTTCTCTCCCGGGCAGGCGAAATCTGACCAAGAGCCTGCGCCTCAGTCCGACGGTGGCTCATGTGGGAGACACGATCAGAGTGAGCGTTCGGGTGTACAACTACTCTCTCGTGGCGACACCAGGACCTGTTGCTGTCCGTTTCTACGTGGGTAATCCTGACAGCGGCGGGCTTCCGCTCGTAGGCCTTGGCGGAATAACGGAGTTCACGACCGGCACAGCCCTTCCTGCGCGGGGCTCCGCCATGATCACCACCTATTGGGTGGTTTCCGGAGAGCACCTCAGCGCCGCGACGCGAATCTATGTTGTGCTCGATCCTCAAGACGATATTGCGGAGATCACGGAGCAGAACAACGAGGGGTGGACGGTACTCACGGTGTTGGAGCCCGTGGCCGTTGGGGATGATGCGATCGTGTCGGTTCCGGATCGATTCCGGCTTGACCAGAACTATCCCAATCCCTTCAACCCCGTGACCGTGATCAGGTACTGGGTACAGGGAGGCGGCGCGAGTCCGGTTCGACTGGCGGTATACGACCTGCTGGGGCGAGAGGTATCGGTGCTCGTCGACGAAGAGAAGGCGCCCGGAATGCACACTGTGGTATTTGATGGCCGCGGGTTGTCTACCGGGGTGTACCTGTACCGGATGCAGGCCGGCGAATACTCAGAGACTCGCAAGTTCCTCCTTTTGCGATAGACGACATAACAGTATCAGATGACTATCGGGGGGAGACGAAAAACGCCCTCAGGGGAATCCCCGGGCGCTGGAGACGCCCTCACATAGTGCGATCTACAGACATATGCGTAAAAATACGGTCATCGGGGGTGAAGATGCCTCGTTGACTGCTGCTTGGCAGAGCCAGCTCACCCGCAGGGGTTTGCCCTGGTGCATTTCAGTCGGAATTCCACGATTTCGCCACCTCATTCATCCAGCCGCGCTTCATCTCAATTCAGACAATGGCATGCGGTTTGAGCCGTTATTCCACTATATGTCGGGAATGAGGTGATTGCATGGCAAAGTTGGATCTGGAAGCGGCGGCGAACGCTTTATACTCCGTTAACGAACAAGTTCAGGCGCGCAGGGCGCAGGTTGCGCAGTTCGCTATTTTCAGGGCGGCACAGCACTTGAGCGAAGGGAATGAGGAGGAAGCTATCCGCGAGTTCAAGAATGCGCTCGCGTTCGACTCGCAGAATGAGACGGCCCTCACGTACCTGGGCAAGATCTACCAAAGCCAGGACAAGAACCAGGAAGCGATCGCGGAGTTCAGGAAAGTCGTGCAAGTGAACCGGCTGTCGGTAGAGGGCCGAAACAACCTTGCCAACGCATATGCGAAGGACAAGCAGTATGACAAGGCGGAGGAGGAATTCAAGCTCGCCGCCCGGCTGGATCCGAGCGATCCCCTCGCCGACTACACGCTGGGTTTGATGTATACAGAAATCAACCGCTTCAATGAGGCTGAAGCTCAATTCGAAAAAGTTGCCAGGGTTGCGCCGAAGGATGGTAACGTGCCTTACAGTCTTGGCGTTCTCTACAACAAGATGGGCCGCCCGGAAGCGGCTGTCCAGCAATTGCAGCGCGCTCTGACGCTGAAGAAGGATTTTGCTGCCGCCAACTATGAGCTTGGCGCTGCCTATGTGACATTGGGTGACAGGGAAAAAGCCGAAGAGCAGATGGACATCCTCGTGACCAAGGATGGTGCGCTGGCCAGCGATCTCCTCTTCTTGCTCGAAACACCAAAGATCTCTCACATCGAAGAGACCGATAATCTGAACTTCAACTCCGGTCTCGGTTCAGGCACCGCGCTCTGGATGCTTGATCCGGACCAGCTCTCCGTGCCGAACGCGAGCGTAAGGGTTGCCGTTGCGATCAACTTCACGAACGAGATGGATGTGCGGTCCATCATGAATCCGGCAAACTGGGAGATCTCGCGTGCCAGGGATTCCAAAGGGGGGTACTACAATGACACCATGCCAGTGGGTCCCAACGAGGTTATGATCCCGAACCGGCCGTATTCTGTCACGTACGATCCGCAGAAGCGGCAGGCAAAGATCTACTTCATCGTCAATCAGAACAGCTCCATTGACATCGGAAACGGCAACTACGGCGCGACAATTGATCCCTCGCATCTCCTGTTCAAATTCTCCGGCGTTGATGCTGCCGGGAGGAAGATGGACACGTCCGGCGACCAGATAGACGGGTTTTCGATACGGGCGTACTGAGCCCACTCTTCTGTGCGTCGACCGCGCTTTTCCGTTGATTCATTCCGTAATTTAGCCGACCTTTGAACAATTCTCGGATGCGCCGTACTCTGTGCGATGGCCGCTTATCCATCGGTGAATTCGCGATCGAAGGGTGGAGTGCCTCAAGCTCCAGCGATGAGGCGGCAGAACGACGCGGTCGGATTCGGAGACAGTGTGAAAGGCACCTTTGATGAAAGAAACCGTTGTCGCTTTCCTGGGAGGAGGCGTGGGAACTGTCTTCCGCTATTGGCTGAGCGGAAGCGTCTACCGCTTCGTTGCTGCCAGCTTTCCTTTTGGCACCCTTTTGGTCAACGGGCTCGGTTGTTTCCTCATCGGTATCCTGATGTCCCTTTTTGAGGAGCGGTTTGTTGTCGAACCTCTTCTCCGGATATTCCTGACCATAGGGGTATTGGGCGGATTCACAACGTTCTCCACATTCAGCTATGAAACCGTCTCGCTTCTGCGCGAAGGGAGCATCCTCATAGCCATGCTGAATATTCTGGGTTCATTGTGTGTCTGCTTGTTCGCCACCTGGATCGGGATTGTTGTCGGCAAACTCTTCTAAGGCGAAAGGGAACGCCCCATGAGACTTGAAGGTGAAGGGAAGTTGCTCCGGATTTTCATCGGGGAGGCAGACCGGTTTGCACATCAGCCGCTTTACGAACAACTCGTCCTCAAGGCAAGAGAGATGGGTCTGGCCGGAGCGACCGTCCTGCGCGGGATTGAGGGGTTTGGCGCGCGTAGCCGGATGCATACCGCGAAAATCTTGCGCCTCTCCGAGGACCTTCCGGTTGTCATAGAGGTCGTCGATACTGAGGAGAAGGTCGATGGGTTTGCAGCAATTGCGGGGGAAATGATCGCGCAGGCCGGCGTGGGGGCGATGATCACGGAGGAACGCGCCCACGTCATCCGGTATACGGCGGGGGGGCAGAAGTAGGCGGCAATACAGTGCCCTGGTCTGCAGCCCGGAAATGAAGCTCTTACCTTGAAAATCTCTCATGACAGAAAAAACACGTATTCTCATTGTGGACGACGAGGCCCCTCAACGTAGAATCCTTGCAGGGTATCTTGCCAAGCGAGGATACACAGTTCTGGAGGCAGGCTCGGCGGACGAAGCGATGGCGCGCCTCCGCACATCGCCGGTCGACATAGTCTTCACGGACGTCCGAATGCCCGGAATCACCGGGTATGACCTGCTCGCGCAAATCCACGGTGCGTATCCGGAGACCACGGTTGTTCTCATGACGGCTTTCGGCACGATCGAAGGAGCCGTGGATGCGATGCGTGCAGGTGCATACGATTTCCTCACCAAGCCGATCGACCTCGAATCTCTGGATCATCTCATTGCGCGCGTGTGCGAACGGCAGAGTCTGCTATCGGAGAATCGGCTTCTTCGGCAACAACTCGCCGAGAAATACTCCTTCGACGGGATAGTCTCCAGTTCTTCAGCCATGGACGAAGTGCTGAATACCGCGGGTCGCGTGGCCCGGAGCAAGGCCTCAGTGCTGATCCGGGGTGAGAGCGGAACCGGCAAGGAGCTCGTGGCTAGGGCGATCCACTTCAGCAGCGGGCGAAAACGGGAGCTGTTCGTTGCGGTGAATTGCGCGGCCCTCAGCGAGCATCTGTTGGAAAGCGAGCTTTTCGGTCACGAACGCGGGGCTTTCACGGGGGCTGACCGAGAGCGCAAGGGACGCTTTGAGCTGGCGGATGGCGGAACGCTCTTCCTCGACGAAGTCGGCGAGATTCCGCTCGCGATTCAGGTGAAGCTTCTCAGGGTCCTTCAGGAACAGACGTTCGAACGAGTCGGCGGAAACGTAACACTTCAGGTCGATGTTAGGGTAATCGCAGCCACGAATCGCAACCTGGAGGAAATGATCGTTGACGGTACATTCCGGGAAGACCTCTACTATCGGCTGAACGTGGTGAGTATCGAGATCCCACCGCTTCGCAAACGGCGAGAGGATATCGCGCCAACCCTCGAGCACTACCTCGCACGATATACGAAGGAGCAGAAACTGAAGAGGAAGAGCTTTTCGAAGGAAGCATGGACGGCTCTGCTCCGGTATGACTACCCCGGCAATGTCCGGGAGCTCGAGAACATCGTGCAGCGGGCGGTGATTCTGACACGCGGTGACACGATCACGACGAAGGAACTGCCGGCAGTAGTGAAAGGACTCCCTCAAGAACCCGCCTCCGGTGCGTCGGCTCTCCCATTGAAGCTCCCGGATGCAGTGGAGAAACTGGAGAAGGATCTTGTCTTTGAGGCCTTACGCCTCCATGCGGGGAATCAGTCAAAGGCTGCTCGCGACCTGGGGCTCTCCGAACGGAACCTGAGATACAGGTTGAAGAAGTGGGGGGTAACAAAATGAACGCCGCCGGAGTGTCCAACGAACGGACACCCCGGCGGCGCCGGTGCACTGCGAAGCTGCGTCGAACCGCATGCATGAGCGATGCATGCTTGGCCTTCATTCCTTCAATCCCCGTGCCATCCTTGTGAACCCACATCGGGCCTTAACCGCCGGTTTGATCCGCAATACCTCGACGGCTCGTCAAATCTGTCGAGAGTGCTCGACTTTTTTGTCGAGCCCCGGGGGACCCGAGCATCATTTCCCTGTCAAAACGTGTGATTTCACCATTGCTGCTCTGGCACGAACATTGAATTGATACTGCCCAGAAGCTACGAGCGAACCTCAACTACACCATTCAACTCTCATTGAGGAGTCTTTATGAAACGCAACATGTCCTTCGCAATCGTGCTTGGCGCAGTAGCTCTTTTGTTCGCGCTGGCAACCGAGACAGCCTCGGCACAGACCACAACGGCGCCGGGGAAAGCAAGCGCCCAACAGCGATGGGGATCGTTTGACGATGATGGGGATGGCATCCTCAACTGCCAGGATCCGGACTATGTTCGCCCCATGGATGGTACCGGCAAGAAGCTGGGCAAAATGCACGCCTCGAAGTGGAGCGGGGGCAAGGGTGGCAACGGCATCGGCCAGGGCGGAAACGGAACTGGTAAAGGCAGCGGCGCCGGAACAGGCGTCTGTGATGGCACCGGACCCAAGGGCAAAGGACGCGGCAGATAGCATCCTGCATGCCGCCGGGGCCGGCACCGCGCCGGCCCCGGACTTTTGACATCGAGGCGACCATGAAGACAACATACATACTGTTTGCACTGCTGATGCTCTTCGTCCCCCAGCTCCTGGGCGCGCAGACGCAGCCGGACTCCACAGCAAACCGCGAGCGCCTGCAAAAGCGTGAAAAAATGAAGTTCATTGACGAGAACGGCGATGGGATCGATGATCGCCTCGGACGGACGGGAGCTGGCCGACAACGCGGTAAGGATCGCTTCATCGACGCAGACGGTGACGGGATTTGCGATGACCGCGCGAACGGGCTCGGGTTTCGCTACGGAAAGACCGGGACCGGGCTGGGAAAGGGGAGCGACGGAAAGATGAGGGGCCGTCGCGGAGGACCTGGGGGAAATCCGTGAAGACCCAGATCATGGTCCTCTCTGCAGCCGTCTTTCTCAACGCGTCTGCCGCGGCGCAATGGAGCGCGGGTGCATACATTGGAATGCTCGTCGACGACAATTCCTTCAACAATTTTCTCCAGATCCGCGATCGCGTTACCGAGCTGTCGCTGCAGGCCGGGTACGCATGGGAAACAGAGACAAGCAATCTGGAGCTCTCCTATACCGGAGTGGGCAACTCTTTCGCCGTTACCCCTTCCAGAACCTACTTCGCGCATGAGGCGGGGGTCACCTATGCCCGGCTATTTGGCGAAGAGGAGGCAACGCTGCTCACTGCGGGGGGATCGTTCTCGCTCCGGGATAATCGGGATGAGTACACCTTGTACGATCATACACAGATGTTTCTTCACCTGAATGTGCGGCATTATCTCTCCGAACACTTCATGCTCAAAGGCGGCTACTCCTTCCGTTCATCCTCCTTCGCCGAGCTGTCGGATCTTGACTACGGCGAGCATGTGCTCTATCTCCAGGGCGCCACAACCTTGCCGTCAAGAACCAGCATCATACTCCAGGCAGATCTGGACTTCAAGAATTACGCAACAGCAAATCCCGATTCAACCGCGGGGACTTCATGGGGTTCCGGTTACGGGAAAGGGAGTCGGAGCGAGTCGACGCCCGGTGTCACTCAACTCATCGGAACGTTGAAAATCGGCCAGGGGCTCGCGGAGGGGACCGGTTTGAGCTTGTTGGGACAATACCAGACAAGCCTGCGAAAGGAATCGCGGTACCTGACATTCCTTGACGGTACGCTCACCGATGATGAAGTGTTTGACGACCACTACGGCTACGAAGGCCCCCTGGGAAGTCTCATGCTTACACAACTCTGTCCCGCAGACATCAGGTTACGGATATCTGGAAGCATGCAGCAACGCAGGTACAGCGACCGGCCAGCATTTGACCTCGCGGGTGCGATGGTGGCAGCTCAGCGGATCGATGACCGCACCACATTCTCCGTGACACTAGAGAAATCCTTCGCATCCCTTGGCATGCGCCTCACGGTAGTCTATGACCATATCATCAACTCCTCAAACGACTCGTTCTACGACTACAGGAACAACGCATTCGCACTGCGGATCGTGTATGCATACTGAATGACGGCGATTGCCCGTCTTCCAACCCTGACGGAAAAGTCGTACATTGCGTTACATGAAGCGCAGTGTCCATATCCAACCCCGCCTCGTCGTGGCTGCCACCGTCGCAGTGGCCGTGCTCATGATAGGGACTGGCTTTATAGAGCTCAGCCAGAGCCGCAACGAGTTGTACCACCTGATGGGGGAGGGTGCGCTTGCACTTGCAGAAACCATTGACCGCAGCGGTGCCAACAACCTCCTTTCGACGGGAGTGATGGAGGATCTTTTGGCCGAACGGTTGCTGGACAATGCAAGGCATATCGCTAGACTTGACAGCGCAGGGACTCTGGACCGCAGACGTTTGGCCGAGCTCGCAACTGCCCACGGACTCTATCGCGTGAACATCTTCAACACGCGCGCGGAGAGGATCCTGTCGAATCACCCTCAAAGTGCGGAACACGCGGGCATTCCCGAGAAGTATTCTCCGGCCGAAGTTCTGGCACCGATACTCAAAGGGAACGCCGACTACCTGGTGATCGGTTTGAAAGAAGCCCGGGTAGAAGAGGGCCAACGATTTGCGGTGGCGGTCCGCCGTGCGCACCCGGATGGCGGCGCAATAGTCGTTAACCTCGATGCGGCGGATCTGTTATCGTTCCGGCGCTCTATCGGCATCGGGAGATTGCTCACGGACCTCGGCAACAACAGCGGCATCGCATACGTCGCCATCCAGGACACACTTGGCATCCTGGCTGCGGCGGGAGTCGTGGAATTGTCTTCCATCAACGCGGATACCGCGGTGACACATGCGCTTTCGCAAGACACGACGATCGTGAGGGTGTTGCCGTTTAATGATACGGACGTGTTTGAGGTGGTGCGGCCTTTTGCGCCGGCCGGTGCGACAATCGGCGTTCTCAGGATAGGCCTGTCGATGGACGAGGTGCATAGCGCAGAAGCCCGTATGCTCCGGCGCACGATCATCATGTCCCTCGTCGCCCTCCTCATTGGCACGTTGGCATTTGTCTTCCTCTGGACCCAGCAAAACCAGGAGTTGATGGAGAGACGCTACCACTCCATACGGACGTACACCGGCAACATTCTTGCGCAGATGATGGACGGGGTCATTACCGCCGATCCCTCGGGAACGGTGACCATGTGCAATGTCCGCGCCGCCGAGATTCTTGACCTCGAAGCGGATCAGATCGAAGGCCGAACGCTCCACGATGTTCAGGAGGGGACTGGCCGTGTGCTCAAGGATATCTTTGGAAAGCAGGACGGGTCTACAGAGATAGTGGTGCCCGTTCCCGGGGGGGGCGAACGTACCGTGCAGATCTCGCTTTCGACAATCGTGAATGCTGAAGGAGGCGTGGAGAGCCGGAGCGCCATACTACGGGATGTGACGGAAGCTCGGAGGCTGGAACGCGAGGTGCAACGAACGAGCAAGCTCACGGCGATGGGAGAGCTCGCTTCGGGCGTTGCTCACGAGATTCGCAACCCTCTCAATGCCATCGGGATGATCGCCCAGAGAATGGCGAAAGAGTTCACCCCCCGAAAGGGCGCCAAGGAATACCGATCCCTTGCGGCGGTCATGCAGGAGGAAACCCGCCGGGTCAATACCATCATCCGCCAGTTTCTCGCCTTCGCCCGTCCTCCCAGACTCAGCAGGCGCCAAGTGCCTGTGCGGGAACTCCTCGACCATGTCGCTTCACTCTTTTCGAGCCAGGCGCGCGCAAAGGGAGTTGCATTTGTCGTGTCCGGAACTGAATATGGAGCCGCGTCACTGGATCCAGAACAGATGCAACAGGCACTTCTGAATCTGCTGCAGAACGCACTGGATGCCACCCCCGCAGGGGGACAGATTTCGCTATCTGCGGACACCAGCAGAGATGCCCTGCGGATTGTTATCGCGGACAGTGGTGGCGGAATGTCTCCCGCGGTCCTGGAGAGGATGTTCGATCTCTACTACACAACGAAGCCCCACGGCACGGGCCTCGGTCTCTCGATTACCCAGCAGATCATCGGACAGCATGGCGGGACCATCGAGGTGTCGAGTAGAGAAGGCCGGGGGACAACGTTCACGCTCTCTTTGCCTCTCCCGCCAACGATCACAAAGAGCTGAAATGCTGATTCTCGTAGAGAAGGTCCTGCCGGAAACTCTGCAGATTACTCTTCTGGTTGCGGCGATGATGATTGCAGTGGACCTCCTGAATGTCTGGACGAAGCAACGGGTCGCTAGTCTCGTACAGGGCAAGACGCGCTTCCGCCAATACGTGGTATCGTCGCTTATTGGCTCGTTCCCGGGGTGCATCGGCGGCTTCACCAACGTTTCCCTGTATATGCATGGCCTTATCAGCTTCGGGGCGCTGTCGGGCTCCATGATCGCTGTTTCGGGCGATGAAGCGTTCGTCATGCTGGCCATGTTCCCCCGCGAGGCGTTGTTCCTTTTTGCGATCCTCTTTGTCCTTGGCGTTGCAGGGGGGTGGGGTATTGACATGGCAGTGAAGAGATTTCACATCAAGACCCGTGAGAATTGCGGGGAGATGGTCACGCATTCATCAGAAGGCAACGTGTGGCACTATGTGAAGATCCACATCTACCAACACGTCATCAGACGGCATCTCTGGAAGGTCGCACTCTGGACGTTCGGGGCGCTCGCGGCCACCGAAATCGGGCTTCAGTATTTGCATCTTCAGGAATTCACATCCGATTACAAGCTCGTTTTGCTCCTCGTTGCAGCGGTCGTCGGGCTTATCCCGGAATCTGGTCCGCACCTGATCTTCGTTACACTGTTTGCACAGGGTCTCATCCCATTTTCGATCCTCCTCGTCAGTTCCATCGTCCAGGACGGGCACGGCATGCTCCCCATGCTTTCTTTTTCTCTGAAGGACTCCATGAAGGTCAAGCTCTTCAATTTGGGAATCGGCCTCTTGATCGGGTTTTTCTTAATCGCGGCGGGGTATTGACTAACGGAGGGGGACCTCAGTGCAGAGAGCTGCCAGGCCCAACGCGGCCAAACAGTCGGGTCACAAGGAACGTCGCAGCACACGATCAAGCGCGAGAATTGCCCGTGGATGCCGGAGGACGAGGGTAGCCACGACCAGAAGGATGGCATTCTCACCGATTTTCCACCACCCCAACCTCTCGGCGGCAGGATCCTGCGTGTAGCACCCGCAGGAAATGTCCAGGCCACGCCAGAGAGCGTAAAGCACAACAGCGGTGAATTGTGCGAGCATGAGGATTGTCAGGAATGCGCTTCCGCGCCAGAACAGACCGAGAATCAGGCCCACGCCGCACAAGGCCTCAACCCAGGGAAGCACCGTGGCAAGGAACAACGCTGCGTGACCCCCGACAATGTCGTACGCAGTCACGGACGATGCGAAGGCCGTGGGATCGGTGATCTTGCCCAGGCTCGCGTAGAGAAACAACACCCCGAGTAGAATTCTCAGAACAGCGATAGCAGCATCCCGGCGGATCTGGGGCGTTGTCATGGTTCGGTCGCCTGGTGGTGTTTGCGCCATTCGTTCCATCCCCCAAAGAAGACTCTCACCTTGGAAAAGCCGGCAGACTGCAGCAGCGTTGCAAGTGCAATGCTCGAACTGCATTCCTCACCGTCACAATAGGTAACAAGCTGCTGATCCCGGGGGAGAGCAGAAATGAGTGGATGGGTCGGGTCAGAGTCCTGAAGCGGGATGCTAACTGCTCCCGCGATGTGTCCCATGCCGAAATCATAGGAAGAACGCGCGTCGACGAAGAGAGCTTCCTGGCGGACGTGCAGAGATTCTGCCTCTTCGTAAGTCAGAAACGGAGGCGTTGATGCATCGTTCGGGGCAGTGGGATTCGTTCGCGTGGTGTGACGGAAAAAGCCCTGTCCGGTGAGCGCCGTGAAGAGAAAGCCCGCAGCCGCCCCAAGGAGCACGATGCGTATCGCTTCGACCGCGGCCGTTCGAAGAAGCTCACGCGTCCTGCTCTTTGGATGATGAATTTCCATCACCGCCATCCTTCGAGTTGATCGTGCTCCTCACGGGCCTGGTAGATTCTGGACGCGCCGCTGCACCTGAGTGAACAAGGTGCAGCGGCAGAACTCCAGTTCGGTTGGTGTCGTGATCGCGCTGATCAGTTCACTGCGGGTGAGGCCCGTGGTCGTGAAGGCGCTTCGGGTTATGCGCAAGCGTCCCCGCGATATAGTGCTGGACGGCCTCATCGATTGAGCGGAGGTCCGTGAGAATCGGCTGGATGCCCGATGCAAGAAGGTGCTGTTGCGCACCCACGCCCATGCCCCGCGACACCAGCACCGCCACCCCGGCGAGAGGCGCGGTCATGGCAGCGTGTTTGTGGTCGTTGTGATGACCACCGTCACCATGTGCCTGAGCACCATGATGCCCACCCTCGCCGTGCTCATGAGCCCCAAAGGAATGGTGCCCGGCCTTTTCCACACGTCTTCTCTCGCCGACCTGTCCGTCTTTGAGTGATACGATTTCATAGTAGAGCGCCCGCCCGAAGTGGGAACTAATGGTCGTCCCGTCATCGGTCACGAACGCAATGGTACTGTCTGGCATTGCCATAGTGAATCCCAGAAATGTTGGTCTCGTTCGTTAGTTCTTAAGGATCGCATCAAACACGGCTTTCTCCGCGAGCGGCTTTGTGCAGAAGAACCAGTCATAGCATTTCATGTCCGACTTGCTCTCCATCCGCTCCTTGGCAACACCGCACGATCCGGCGGTGGGGACGATGACCTCGTCTCCCGGCCTCCAATCCGCAGGAGTGGCAACGGCGAATTTGTCGGCCGTCTGGAGGGCGATGATGATGCGGTAGAGTTCGTCAAAGTTGCGTCCCAGGCTGAGGGGGTAGTACAGAACGGTTCGGACGATTCCCTTGGGATCAATCACAAAGACCGCGCGGACGGCCTTCGTGGAACTCTCGCCCGGCTGAATCATGCCGTAACGCTTCGCGACGTCCATCGTGATATCTTCGATGAGCGGGAACTTGACCTCGACATTCTTCATACCCTTGTATTCGATCTTGTCTTTGATGGTCCTCAGCCAGGCGATGTGGCTGTAGAGACCGTCCACAGAGAGGCCGACAAGCTTTGTGTTCGCGCGCTCAAACTTGG
>JADLEA010000529.1 GCA_020846365.1 Bacteroidota bacterium | reverse complement strand
TTGAGCGGTTCGAGCACCTCGGCGGTCAACATGCCGCTCGCATGACACACCGCCACTCCTTTGAACGACCGCTCCAGCCGGGAAAGATTCCGGGCAACGTCAGCGACGGCGCTGTGCGGGGTCGTAATGAGCATCAGATTCACCCCCGCGGGGATGGCCGCAAGGTCCGTTGAAACGGTCCTGCAACCGATGAACCTGCCCCCCGCCCGCGCCGATGTGAGCGTGCGGGAGATGACGCAGTCGACAGCATGGCCTTGTTCGACAAGGACCCGGCCGAGCGTCGTCCCTACCTTGCCGGCGCCGATGATCGCAGCATGCCACTTTTTCGTTTTCATAAAGGAACAGTCTCGGGGAGCTGGAGAACGGCAGTCAGGTAGCCCACGACGCTGTCATTGTCGCCGGTAACCTGGCCCGAGTGTGTCCGGTGAAGCACGCGAACGGTGCGGGCACCCAACAGGCGGGATGCCACCATTACCGCGACGGCCGGACCGCCGCCACATGCCTCGGCACGCCCCGATTCTAGATCGCCCATCAGCAGGTCGGCATCAAACAACTCCAAATCCCTCGCCACGATAGCATCCAAGCGCGATCCGGCACGCGCAGAGTGGAAATGCGAGAGGTCAGTGCTTGCGACAAGCAATGCCCGTGTGCCTTTCAGGACTCTTCCGAGCGCCTCGCCAAGCGCGAAACAGTTCTCCCGGGATTGGCTGCCGATCACCAGGGGGAGCAGCGAGAATGAACCCAGCGCGCATTGGAGGAACGGAAGCTGGACTTCCAGCGCATGCTCTTCGCCGTGGCCGGCGGCAGACATGATGACGGAGGCTTCGTCACGAAGCCGGGACCTGAGTTCCGCATGTATCGGGATGGTGCCCAGGGGTGTGGCATAGGCATCCCCGGGGTACACCGAGATCCCTTCGAAGAATTCCCTGTGGCTGGGCGAGACTACGACCACCACATCGCGTTGATCGCCGGCAAGCTGGGCATAGGCCTGTGCCGCGGTTCCCCCCGAGTAGACGTATCCCGCGTGCGGCGCGATAATGCCGATGACGGAGGCAGCGGGAACGAGCCGCGGGACGGCCGCGAGCATATCCCGTACGTCATGCTCGAGTATCGCCGGAGAGGCCGGGTAGAACATGCCTGCCACCGACGGTCGCCGTATGACGGGTGCGTGCGCGATCACGCTTTTTCTGATTCCTCCGAAAATACTTCTGCGGTGAATGCAAAGAGCTCGGCGGCACTGTTGCGCCATGCGCCGGGAGGAAGTCCGGCCTTGCGCGCAGTGTTCTCCAGAAACTGTTCCGCGTCCCACCGGTACTCCCGTGCCACTTGCGGTAGGAGCAGGCCCCGGTGTCTCCCCAGCTCAACGACGAGTCCATCCTCTCCCACATGAACGTCACCGGATCCCCCTATGCGGCGGAGCGGCGAGAGCACGGAGATTTCAATTTCCATCCTGTCCAGTTCCGGAGGCGTCAGGGGCGGAAAACGCGGGTCTTCAAATGCTGCCTTGCGGGCGACTTCGTCCACCGCCCTGCGGAGCGGCCCCGGGTACTCGACATATCCGATGCATCCGCGGAGTTCCCCGTCCAGATGCAGCGTAACAAACGCGCCACCCGGAACGTCCAGCCCGGCCCCCGCAGCAACGCTCTCCCCTTCCCCTTTGCCCGCATGCCCCATGGGCGACTGATGCCGGCTCCGCATCTCCTCGCCGATGGAGCGGCGTGCCAGGCTCAACAGTTCCTTCCGTTGGTCCGGCGTGAGCATAGGATAGATTCTCCGGGAATGTCCAGTAAACGTAATCAAATCGCCTGAGAGTTTCAAGGTAACCTTGCTTCTCAGAAGGTGCTTGACTACATTCTCCATCGGAAAAACCAATCAGAGGAAACGTAAAAGCATGGCTTTGATGGTAAGTATATCAGGGATCCGGGGCGTTGTCGGTGAATCTCTGACGCCGGAGGTGATCATCCGCTACGTCACGGCCTTCGGGGCATACTGCCGGACGCACCAACCCGGGTCCACCACCGTTGTGGTCGGCCGGGATGGGAGGATCACCGGAGGCGCGATCACTGATCTGATTATCTCAACACTGACTATGAGCGGCGTTTCCGTACAGGACATCGGCATATGCCCCACCCCCACAGTCCAACTCGCCGTCGAACATGAACATGCAGCAGGCGGTATCGCCGTCACGGCCAGCCACAATCCGATGCAGTGGAACGGCATGAAGTTCATGGCCCCGACCGGTCTCTTTCTGGACGGTCAGGAGAACGCCGCATTCTGGGCTCTCGCAGAGAAGAACCATCCCTACGCCCGCTGGGACGCCGTGGGCAGGGCCGTGCGCAACACGACCTGGCTTCAAAAACACATCGATCTGGTCCTGAACCTCCCGTTCGTCCAACGTGAGACCATCCGCAAACGGCATTTCAGGGTGGTTCTTGATTGCGTCGATGCGGCCGGAGGCGCGATCGTGCCTTCCCTCCTGCGGGAGCTGGGATGCGACGTTGTGGAAATGGCCTGCGGCGTAAGCGGCATCTTCAGTCATACTCCTGAACCGATCCCGGAAAACCTTACCGGCCTGGCTGAGCGTGTCCGCGCGGAACACGCTGATCTTGGCATTGCCGTTGACCCCGACGTGGACCGGCTTGTCTTGATCAATGAGAAGGGGGAACCCTACGGTGAGGAGTACACCATCGCCACGGTCGTGGATTTCGTCCTCCGCCGCACGAAGCGGGAAGGCATGACCGCCGTGGTGAACCTCTCCACACCCCGTGCGATCGACGATATCGCACAGCGATACGGAGCCCGCTGCGTGCGCACACCGGTCGGCGAGATCAACGTGGCCAAGACCATGAAGTCCATAGGGGCTGTCGTGGGCGGCGAAGGGAGCGGAGGCGTCATACTCCCCGATCTCCACTATGGCATGGATGCGATCGTGGGGATAGCGCTCGTCCTGCAGGCGCTGGCAGAAGACGGGGGAACGCTGAGTCACCTGAAATCGGGCCTCCCCCAGTATGAGATCGCCAAAGGCAAGATGGAACTGAAAGGGATCGCCCCTGACGATGTCCTGAATGCCATGACGAGCCGCCACGCCGGCAGCGGGCGCGTGAATACCGACGATGGCGTGAGAATCGATTTCCCCGATTCGTGGGTGCACTTCAGG
>JADLEA010000528.1 GCA_020846365.1 Bacteroidota bacterium | reverse complement strand
GGGAACTTGCGGCGCTCTACGCGGTATCAGCGGCGGTCCTTTCCAACGATGCCGGTCCGATGCACATAGCGGCTGCCGTCGGAACCCCGACAATAGCCCTTTTTGGACCGGGGGAAGAGAATATCTGGTTCCCGTATGAAGCATCTGAGGGACACCGAGCGTTACGCAAAGATGTACACTGCCACCCCTGTCACCTGGACTTCTGCAACCGCACAGGGGATGGGTTCATGGAGTGTATGAAGCTGCTCCAGGTCGAAGAAGTGGTCTCCGCCGTGCTCGCCGCATTGCGCACCCGCAGGCGTTGATTTTGTAAGGCATTTTGTCGTACTTTTTATTCTGTTCCAGCTTTATTCTCACCCAAGGAGAAATCATGAAGACGACTATCGTAGATGCGGTGGCACGGGAAATCCTGGACTCTCGCGGAAATCCGACCATCGAAGTGGATGTGGAACTGGAAAACGGCATTATCGGCAGGGCAGCAGTGCCCAGCGGCGCTTCCACCGGCGAAAATGAGGCGGTGGAGTTGCGCGACGGCGACAAGTCCCGGTATCTGGGCAAGGGCGTGCAGAATGCGGTCGAGCACGTCAACAATGTTATTGCCGGCGAAGTGACAGGGCTCGATGCCGTAGATCAGGTGGGTATCGACACGATGATGATCCGGCTGGACGGGACCCCCAACAAATCCAAGCTGGGAGCGAATGCCCTGCTCGGCGTCTCCCTGGCCGTGGCCAAGGCAGCGGCGCTCTCCTGCGGCCTTCCCCTCTACAAATACATCGGCGGCACCAATGCGAAGACCCTTCCGGTGCCGATGATGAACATCCTGAACGGGGGCAAACACGCGGACAACAACGTCGACTGCCAGGAATTCATGATTGTCCCCGTGAATGCCGAACGGTTCTCCGAAGCGCTCCGCATGGGCGTGGAAGTCTTCCACAATCTCAAATCGGTCCTCGCCAAGAAGGGGTATAACACGGCGGTGGGCGACGAAGGCGGATTCGCACCGCACCTGAAATCCAACGACGAGGCGATCGAAGTCATCCTCGAAGCCATCACCAAGGCAGGATACACTCCGGGCAAAGACGTCTTCCTCGCCTTTGACGTCGCGGCCAGCGAAATGATGGACAACGGCAAGTACCTCTTCTATAAGTCCGACAAGTCCACCAAGACCGCCGAGCAAATGGTGAAGTTCTACGAGAATTGGGTGAAACAATATCCCATCATCTCGATCGAAGACGGCATGGCGGAAGGAGATTGGGACGGCTGGAAGATGCTCACGGACGCCCTCGGGAAGAAGATACAGCTCGTCGGCGACGATGTGTTTGTGACAAACACTACGTTCCTGAAGAAGGGCATCGACATGGGCGTCGCCAATTCCATTCTGGTGAAGGTGAACCAGATCGGTACGCTGACCGAGACCCTGGATGCAATCGAGATGGCGAAACGGGCAGAGTACACCTGCGTCATCAGTCACCGCTCCGGCGAAACGGAAGACGCCACGATTGCGGACATCGCGGTTGCCACGAACGCGGGGCAGATCAAAACCGGCTCGGCCAGCCGGACCGACCGCATTGCCAAATACAATCAGCTCATCCGGATCGAAGAGGAGCTGGGGGACACGGCAATCTATCCGGGCCTCAAGGCATTCAGCAGAAAGTAAACCGCATGGCGCAGCGCATCAAATTCGGAACCGATGGTTGGCGCGCGGTCATCGCCGACGACTACACCTTCGCCAATCTGGAGCGGGTGGCCCTTGCGACCGCCCGCTACTTTAAGCGTCACAAGAAGATCCGCAACGGCATTGTCATCGGGTATGATGCCCGGTTCATGTCGCGGGAGTTCGCCGAAAAAGCCGCGGAGGTCATTGCACAGACGGGCATCACGGTGAAGCTTGCGGACAGCATCGTGACCACGCCCATGATCTCACTGATAACGAAGATGGAGAAGGCGGCGGGCGGCGTGGTCATCACGGCCAGCCACAATCCCTCGAAGTACAACGGCTTCAAGATCAAGGGGGATTTCGGCGGACCGGCGCATCCGGAAATGATCGCGAAGGTGGAGAAGGAACTCGCGCGAGTGATGAAGCTCAAGAGCATCCCGCAGGGGAAGCTTGCCTACCCCGAGCTTGTCGCGAAGCGCAAGATCCAGCCGATCGGCATGAAGAAACGGTATCTTGACGACCTGGCCACAAAGATCGATCTTCCGCGCATCAAGGCCGCCGGCATCCGCATCCTGTATGACGTTATGTACGGGGCGGGGCAAACCGCGCTCCGGGACCTGCTGCCTGACGTCACCATGATGCACGAAACCTTCAATCCGTCCTTTGCCGGCGTCAACCCCGAGCCGCTCGCACAGAACCTCGGCGAGCTCATGCGGCGCGTGAAGGAGGAACGGTTCCACATCGGCATTGCCACGGACGGGGATGCGGACAGGATCGGGGCGGTGGATGAGCAGGGCAACTTTGTCGACTCGCACCGCATCTTTTCGCTGCTGCTCAAGTACCTGCACGAACACAAGGGTCTCTCCGGCGAGGTGGTGAAATCCTTCTCGGTCACGCAGATGGTGAACGACCAGTGCGCGAAGTACGGCCTGACGATGCACGAGACGCCGGTCGGCTTCAAGCATATCTGCCGTCTGATGACCGAACGGGACGTCCTGATCGGCGGGGAAGAGAGCGGCGGGCTGGGCGTCAAGGGACACATTCCGGAGCGCGACGGCATTTTCCTCGGCCTGTTGCTGTGCGAGATGATGGCGGTGCGCGGCAAATCGCTGGGCGCGCTCGTGCAGGAGCTTATGGACGAGTACGGGCAGCATGAGTTCAAGCGCATCGACCTGCATGTTACGGAAAAGGAAAAGGCGGCGATTATCAGGAAATACCAGCGCGGCGTAAAGGAGATCGGCGGATACCCCGTCACGGGCCGGCTGGATACGGACGGGTTCAAGTTCTTTGTCGATCGCGGCTGGGTGCTGATCCGCGCTTCCGGCACCGAACCGCTGATCCGGTTCTATGCCGAAGCCGAAAGCACGGGCAAGGTCGAGGCCCTGCTGGCGGCCGCGACGAAGCACTGATCCGCCCCGCATGAGCGTCGCAGGAATGCGGACATGGGGGAACCAGAGCGCGACACGAGGGAACACTTCATGTCATCGATGATCTATTATACCATCATGCCCGATGGGACGGTGAAGCAGCTCAACCCGTTCACCGGAACCGAGGTCTGGGCAGTAGCGGGGCGCCGCGGCAAGCCGCTGGGGAACGAAACGCAGCAGACCGCGACGCCGCTGGAAGTGCATAACCCCGAGGACTACTGCAGCTTCTGTTCGCCGCGGTACTTCGAAACCGCACCCGAAAAGTCCCGGCTCATCCGCCGCAACGGGGTGTGGGAGCGCATCGACCTGCTGGCGCCCGACCGGTACTTTGACAGCGTTGCGGAATTCCGCCGCACGGGGAACATGTTCGAGATTGTGACGCTGGACTACTGGCGGAAGAACTACGCCTACAAGATGCCCGCGTCCCGCGTGAAGTGGCGGGAAGACTACCTGGCCATCCCCACGGGCCTGAAACACATCTCGGATATCGTCCAGTACAAGCTCCGCCGCGAAGGGAAGACGGACGACCAGATCGAGAAGATGCCGATGGCCGAAAAGCTGGCGGTCGCGGACGCGTTTTTCGGCGGCGGACACGAAATGATCATCGCCCGGCGGCATTACAGGGAAGGCGCAACGCTCGAAACCGACCTCTACTCCTCCGGCGAGATGACGGAGGAGGAACACTACTGGTATTTCAAACTGGCGATCGACGCGATCCGGGACATCACGCTCAACAACCGGTACGTCCGGTACATCAGCGTCTTTCAGAACTGGCTGCGCAATGCAGGCGCGTCATTCGACCACCTGCACAAACAGCTCGTGTCACTGGATGAATGGGGGGCCTCCATTCAGAACCAGATCAAGATGCTGCGCGATGACGCCAACGTGTATAACGAGTACGGCGTGAACTTCGCGGCGCATCACAACCTGGTGTTTGCGGAGAATGATTTTGCGATCGCGTACGCCGGTATCGGACACCGGTATCCGACCATCGAGATTTATTCGCGCTCGCCGGCCGGACGGCCGTATGAGCACACCGACGAGGAAATCCGCGGCGTCAGCAACATGGTCCATGCCATCCATGCCGCCATGGGAGGCCAGATTTCCTGTAATGAGGAATGGTACTACACGCCGATCGATGCGGTCTACAAAATGCCCTGGCATGTGTTGAT
>JADLEA010000527.1 GCA_020846365.1 Bacteroidota bacterium | reverse complement strand
TCGGCATAGAAGACGACCGACCCCGCAGTCCCGGCGAGGTCACTCCTCAGGATTTGCACGCTGTCCCGGGCCACCAGCCGGCGCGTCGAGTCACGAAAGGACTCCATGAGCACGCTCCGCACGATCAGCGTATCCACCCCTTCCCCCGTCGAATCCCGCTGGAACAGCACCGGATGATCGGACATCCGGCTGTAGGAGAGCGCTGCATCGTTTTCAAACCTCCCGCCGCTGATCGTCACGTGATCCCGGGTATTGAACAGCACGACGCGGCCCCGCGCGTCCATGAACCGGCGCATGCGGTCGTAGCGCACCGTGTCCGCATTCAGGATGGATGACGAATCGGAAGCAACGACCCTCGAGTGAAAGTACGCCGTCTTGGGGTCCACGAGGTACTCCCCGTAGTCCGCTTCGAGATGGGAAAAGCTGTCATCGAGCGTCACCCTCCCGAAGGCCTCGGCGCGACGTGCATCCCTGTGGTAGAAACCGCGCGGCGCCGTGATCGTGAGACTATCGTCCTCCACAACGACATTGCCCGTCAACTCCACAGTCCCGCGCGCGATGAACTGGAGGGCGCGGTCGCACCGGATGCGCACATTCTCCTGCGTGATGTACACATTGCCGATCAGCTCACGGACGTCTTCGTTGTCGATGACCCTGCCGATCAGGCTGTCGGCGTGCTGCAGCACAATGACCCTCGACGCCTGAGCCAGGGCGGATGGTGACAGAGCCGTCGCCGCAAACACCACAACGGCACACCCGACACACCGGGCACTATTCATCGGTCAACGCCTGTCCCGTGACCTTGAAGATCTTGTAGTGCTTCAACCCCTGATCGCTCTCCATGCCGTGTCCCATGATATGCTCATGGGGTGACCGGATGTCCACAAACGCATCGGTGTGGATTTTCTTTGTGGCGTTGTTCCAGAAGAGCCGTTCCGTCTTGAGGGTTGTTCCGCTGTCCGAAACGACAATGACGTTCTCGTACGCTTCAAGGTCGCGGGTCGCGTCGTGCACCACCCCCCGCCGGGCGGTCAGCAAGGATGTGTGCTGCTCCTGATCGTCGAAGAAATCCACCCGGATGCTGTCGGTCATTTCCGTGATCTGCCGGGAAGAGAAGACGGAAATGTGGCCCGCCCAGAGCACCGCTTTGAGTTGCGCCGAATCCGAGAACACGACCGTGCTGTTCCAGCTCTCCTGCGAGGGAATTTCGCTTCCGGAAAGAGGAGAAACGCGAGGCTTGGCTTTCTCCTCACATGCGGCGAGGAGCAGGGCGCAGCAGACAAGCACGGAAAGCCGTTTCACTATCCTTCCTCCTCACCCAGACCGGCGTTCACAAGGTCGTGCAGGTGCACGACGCCAACCGGTCGGTTCTCGTCATTAACGACGATGATCTGTGTGATCTTGTAGGTTTCCATCTCCTGCAGGACCACGACGGCCAGCGATCCCTGGCGGGCGATCTTCGGGTTGCGAGTCATGGCCATGCCGGCGGTGATGTGCGAAATGTCGGGGGTCTTCTGCAGAAGCCGCCGCAAATCGCCGTCGGTGACAATCCCCTCCAGGATGCCGTCGCTCCTTACCACGCAGGTGCATCCGAGCCGTTTGCTCGTCATCTCCATGATGGCGTCCAGGAGCGGCACATCGCTGCGCACCTGCGGGATGTCCTGCCCGCTGACCATGAGCTCGTCCACTTTGAGCACAAGCCGCTTGCCGAGCGTCCCGCCCGGATGATACAGGGCAAACTCTTCCTTCCGGAACTGCCTCCGGTCCAGGAGCGCGATGGCGAGCGCGTCACCAAGCACAAGGGCAACGGTGGTGGAGGATGTGGGGGCGAGATCCAACGGACACGCCTCCTCTTCGACCGACGCATCCAGGGCAACGGTGGACTCCCCAGCCAGCATGGTATCCATGCGGCCCACCAGGGAAATGATGGGCACACCGATCCTCTTGAACATGGGAATCAGCGTGTTCAGTTCATCGGTATTGCCGCTTTTGGAAAGGCACACCACGACATCGCTCTTGCGGACCATGCCCAGATCGCCATGGACGGCGTCCGTGGGATGGAGAAACACGGCCGGGGTGCCCGTGGAGTTCATCGTGGCAACGATTTTGCGCGCGATGATGCCTGATTTCCCCACGCCGGTGACGATCACTCTCCCCGTGCAGGCGAAGAGCAGATCCACAGCGCGGGAGAAATCTTCGTTGATCCGTTGCTCCAGCATCGCAACGGCGTCCTTTTCGATGCGAACGACCTCCCGGCCCTTTGCGGCTGTTGTCTGTGCGTCACTCATGACACGAAGTCCAGAATGAAAATGGTTCTCCTGCTAGCTCCCACGGCGGGAGTGTGATTGGTGGGCCATGATGAGGTCGATGACTTCGCGAACGGCCCCGTCGCCCCCCCGGGCTTTCGTGACATAGTCGACGACCTCTTTGACCTCCGGACGGGCATTCTGGGGGCCTGCAGAAAACCCCACCAGATCCAGCAAGGGGATGTCAAAGAGCTCGTCTCCAATGAATGCAAACTCCTCATCCTGAAGCCCGTACTTCTTCTGAAGCTCGCGCATCGGTTGGACCTTGTCCATCGTGCCCTGATAGACATCGGTGATCTGCAATACCCGCGCACGCGCATCCACGATGGGCGTTGATCGCCCGCTGATGATCCCGAGAAGGAGGCCGTGCTCCTTCGCCCGCACCGCCCCGAATCCGTCATGCGCGTGAAACCGCTTCATCTCCACGCCTTCCGCAGAGTAGTAGAGCCCTCCGTCCGTCAACACGCCGTCAACATCCAGAAGCAACATCTTGATACGCAGCAATTTTTCATGCAACGACCGTCGTGCGGCCATCTACCACTCCTGTGCGAGATGATGGATCGGAAGGACCTGACGCAGAAGGTGCTCGAGAAGATCGAGCCGCAACTGGCTTGCAGCGTCGCTGAGGGCAGCGGACGGATCAGGATGAACTTCAACGAACAGGGCATCGCACCCGGCCGCAACACCCGCTCTTGCAATGGGGAAGATGAACTCGGGCTGTCCGCCGGAACGGTTTCCCGAGACGTCGCCGCCGGGGAGCTGAACGGAGTGCGTGGCATCCAGGATCACGGGGTAGCCGATGGATCGCAGGATGGGCAGCGATCTCATGTCCACTACGAGATTGTGGTAGCCGAACATCGTGCCGCGCTCGGTCAGCAGAATCCGCCGGTTCCCGGTTTCGCTCACCTTTTCCGCGGCGTGACGCATGTCCTCGGGAGCCAGGAACTGTCCCTTTTTTATGTTTACAGCTTTGCCTGTTTTCCCCGCCGCGCGGAGCAGGTCTGTTTGCCTGCAGAGAAACGCCGGAATCTGCAGAACGTCCACGACCTGAGCCGCAGCGTCGGCTTCGGCCTCCGTATGGATGTCGGTCAGAAGGGACATGCCGTGTTCCTTCCGGACGTCCTCAAGGATGCGGAGACCCTCTTCCATTCCCGGGCCGGCAAACCCCGAACCGCTGGTGCGGTTTGCCTTGCGGTAGGAAGATTTGAAGATCACCGGCGTGTGGTGTGCGGCAGCCGTAGCCCGCACGGTCTCGGCAACCCGCATAGTCAGTTCACGGCTCTCAATCACGCACGGCCCCGCGACGAGAACCAGCGGGTGCCCCTTGCCGAGGGTGATGGAGCCAATGGCGACGCTCATGCCGCAACTCCTTCGGGATTCTTCAGAACGCCTTCCTGTTTGGCCATGATCACCGCGACGACCGCGTCGCCGCTGACATTGAGGACCGTTCTGCACATGTCCAGGATACGGTCAACCCCCAGGATAAGCGCAATACCCTCCTCCGGGACGTTGACGGAGCGAAGGACGATGATGAGCATGACAATGCCCACGCCGGGCACGGGCGCCGTCCCGACGGAAGCCAGCACGGCAGTGAACAGTATGGTCAGCTGGGCGGTGAGGTTGAGGTCAAGTCCGTAGACCTGCGCGATGAACACCGTCGCAACTGCCTGATACATCGAAGTCCCGTCCATGTTTATCGTGGCCCCCAGAGGCAGCACAAAACTGGTAATCTGCTTCGGCACGCCAAGGCGTTGCTCGCAGGTTTCCATATTGACGGGAAGCGTTGCGGCACTGGAGCTGGAGCTGAAGCCAATCAGCATCACTTCTTTCATTGCCCGGAAGAAGCGGAGCGGGTTCAGCCCGCCGAAGACGCGCACGAGCAGCCCAAGCGTGATGAACTGGTGAAGCACAAAACCGAGCAGGAGCGTCCCGGCATACCATGCGAGGGTCTGGAGGATTTCGAAGCCGAATTCACCCACCGTGGCGGAGATAAGCGCAAAGACCCCGAACGGGGCGACCTTCATGATCATGTCCACCATCTTGATCATCAGCTCGCTGAATCCGTCGAAGAAGCCGATCACGGGTGCGGCTTTGGGCGGCGGAATCGCCGTCAGACTCACGCCGATCATCAACGCGAAAAAGACGATCTGCAGCATGTCGCCCCGCGCCACGGATTCAAACGGGTTGGTGGAAACGATGCGCACCACCAGGTTCACCAGGTCCAGAGACGGCTCCATCTCCATCTTCTGCTGGACGTTTGTCTGAAACTCCGCCATGAGCTTTTCACGCGAATCGACGCCAAGACGGGTACCCGGCTGGAAATAGTTCACGAGAACCAGTCCGATGGTGACCGCCGATACGATCGTGACAACGTAGAACCCGAGGGTCTTCGCACCGATGCGTCCGACCTTTCGCAGATCGCCCAGGCTCGATGCCCCCACGATGAGCGAGGAGATCACCAGCGGGATGGCCACAAACATCAAGAGCCGGATGAAGATCGTGCCTATGGGTTTGATGGCGACAGCGATCGTAGGGACCTTGGCGAGAGACGTCACGCGCTCGAACGACCGATCGCTCCGCATGGTGCCGCCTTGCTGAGCCGGATCGGACCAGACACGAACCGTGATTCCCCGCTTCTGTTCTTTGCTCAACCCCCCGAACACCGAGAGAATCCTGAGCTGGTCTTCTGGGCCGAAGCGGGATGTCACTGCCCCCGTCTGGTCAACGAACTCAATGCTCGTCCACCGTTCCACCACCTCCGTGGTGACTTCGTGCTCTCCGTTTACCCTGCTGATGGCGAGCTCGTACTTGCTCATGTTGAACATGACACCGAACAAAGTGCCGAGGATCAGCGCGAGGAGGATCTTCGTGTGCAGTTGAAACTTCGGAAGGCGAAATGGCATGACGGGATTTCTGTCCTGACTGAGTTTTCATTGTACAAAAAAACGACCTGACAATCAAAGAGGTGTTTTTCTCCCATTTTTTCGTTATTCTCAACAGAATCCCGTATGTTTCGCGCCTACGCAAAGATCAATCTCGGTCTGTACGTCGTTGAGCGGCGGCCTGACGGTTTCCACAACATCGAAACCATCTTCCACCGGGTCGACATCGCCGATACGATCCGCCTTGCGCCGGCGCGCGAGATTACGGTGACATCGTCTTCACCTGAAGCCCCGAGCGATTCCTCGAATATCTGTCACGGAGCCGCCTCGATGCTCAGGGATCACCTGGGCGTGACCCGGGGGGTGCACATCCATATCGAGAAACAGATCCCTGTCGGCGCCGGCCTTGGCGGTGGAAGCGCTGATGCAGCGTGTATTCTGCGTGAGCTCCCGGCCTTCTGGGGCGCCGCGGTCCCGGATCAGGTCCTGTCCACCCTTGCCCTTAAGCTTGGATCAGATGTCTCGTTCTTCCTTTCCCCCGGCTCTGCAGTCGCGCGGGGACGCGGCGAGATCCTCGAATACTTTCCCCTGGATATCCCGTATACTATCCTGTTGTGCAATCCGAACGTGCACGTGTCCACGGCATGGGCATACGCACAGATT